>NZ_JBEYVI010000006.1:28422-278636 GCF_040643955.1 Streptomyces sp. NPDC047061 | reverse complement strand
CAGCACCTCAACATCCAGTGCGCGAGCCTGGACGACCTGGCCCGCAGCTACGAGCGCGTCCACGAACTCGGCTTCGACATGGCCCTGTCCGTCGGGCAGCACACCAACGACAAGGAACTCTCCTACTACGCCCGCACCCCCTCGGGCTTCGAGTGGGAGGTCGGCTGGAACCCCCTCGTCGTCGACGAGACGACCTGGGAACCCAGCACCCACCAGGGCATCAGCGTCTGGGGCCACACCCCGGTCGGCCAGACCATCGTCGACAGACTCGGCCAGTTCCGGCACGGCACCCGCTCCCTGCTCCACCCGGAGCAGACCGTCCCCGCGCTGAGCGGAGGCGGCATCCCCGACGACTGACCATCAGGCCTTCCGGGCCAGCCTCAGGACCCGTCGCCCGCCGTCGGGGACGCGCTCGTCGTGCCGCCCGTCGTGCCGCCCGTCGTACCGTCCGTCGTACCGTCGCCCGACGAGTCGTCGGCGGACTCGGTGACCAGGACCACGGTGCTGCCGGTCACCACCTCGCTGCCCGCCTCCGGAGAGCTGGAGGTGACCACGGCGTCGGACGCCTGCGGGTACCCGGAGGCGACGGTGACCCGGAGACCGAGGCCGGTCAGTTCGTCGCGGGCCTCGCCGAGGGTCTCGCCGACGATGCCGGCGGGGATCAGGACGGTCTGCTCCGCCTTGGCGAGGCTGACGTCGACGGCGGTGCCGGGCGCGACCTCCGTGCCGCCCCGGACGCTCTGCTCCACGACGGTGCCCGCCTCGGCACTGCTCTCGACCTCGGTGGTGTCGGCCAGCTTCAGGTCCTGGGCGGCCAGCAGCTTCCGGGCCTGTGCGAGCGTGCTCCCGGTGAGGTCCGGGACCTGCGACCGCTCCGCCGCCCTGGCCACCGTGAGGGTGATCTCGGTGCCCTTCTCCGCCCTGCCGCCGCCCTCCGGGTCCTGCCTGAGCACGGTTCCGGGGTCCTCCGAGGACTCGACGTGCGTGGTCTTCACCTTGAAGCCCCTGTCCGTCAGGATCCGGGACGCGTCGTCCTCGTCCTTGTCGGTGACGTCCGGCACCTCGACCTTCGGCGCCCCGGTGGAGACGGTGACCGACACGGCCTCGCCCTTGTCGATCCTGCCGTCCGCCGGACTCTGGGTGCAGACGCGGCCCTTCGGCTGGTCGGCGCAGGGTTCGCGGGCCGTGACGGTGAGCGTGAGGCCGACGTTGTCCGCGCTGCCGCGCGCGTCGGCGAGGGTCCTGCCGACCAGGTCCGGCACGTCGGACTTCCCGTCGTCGGCAGGGCCGCGGCCGAAGAGCAGCCAGCCGCAGACCACCGCGGCGACGGCCACGGCGACCCCGGCCGCGATCAGGGCGGTCGTGCTCCTGCGTCCGCCGCCGTCGCGCTCCTCCTCGTCGGGAGGCGGCTCGGCCCCCGCCGGTGCTCCCGTGCCGAGGCAGGCCTCGACGTCGGCGAGCATCTCCGTGGCGGACTGGTAGCGGCGGGCGCGGTCCTTCTCCAGCGCGCGCAGGACGACCGCGTCCACCCGGGCGTCCACCTCGGGGTTGTACAGGCTCGGCGGCTGCGGCGGCTCCTGCAGGTGCCGGTACATCACCGCCATCGGGGAGTCGCCGTGGAACGGCGGCCGGCGGGTGAGCAGTTCGTACAGCAGGCACCCCACCGAGTACAGGTCGGAGCGGGCGTCGATCTCCTCGCCCAGCGCCTGCTCCGGCGAGAGGTACTGCGCGGTGCCGAGCACGGCGTCCGTCCGGGTGAGGCCGGCGTCGTCGGTGTCGCGCGCGATCCCGAAGTCCATGACCTTGACCTGGCCGGAGGAGGTCGTCATGACGTTCGCCGGCTTGATGTCGCGGTGGACGATGCCGTGCTGGTGGGAGTGGGCGAGGGCGCGCAGCACACCGGCGGTCGCCTGCAGGGCGGGTGCGACGGTCAGGTGCGTCCCGGCGGAGTACAGGGCGTCGCGCAGGGTCATCCCGTCGACGTACTCCATCACCAGGTAGGGCAGCGCGAGACCGGCGCCGTACGGGAGGTACCGGTCCTCGCCCGTGTCGTACACCGCCACGATGGACGGGTGGTTGAGCGACGCCGTCGACTGGGCCTCCTTGCGGAACCGCGCCTGGAAGCCGGGGTCGTGGGCGAGTTCGGCGCGGAGGGTCTTCAGGGCGACGTCGCGGTACAGCCGGAGGTCGTGGGCGAGGTGCACCTCGGCCATGCCGCCGGAACCGAGCAGCAGGCGCAGTTCGTACCGGCCGCCGACCAGGGCCGCGGGACCCGGCTGGGCCACGGGCGCCGGTTCCCAGGCCTGGGCGTGACCGCCGTGACCGCCGTGGCCGTCGTAGACGCCGTAGTGGGAGAAGGACGGGTCGTCCGGTCCGCCGAGGTTCACTGTGCTCACTCCACAAACAGTCGGAAGTCTGAGGCGCGGCAACGTGCCACCTCACGGGCCAGGAGCTCCGGAAGGATAATTGCACATCGGCGGGTAAATTTCATCGAGTGCGGGCCGGCGGTGAAGTCCCCAGGTGTGAGGCGTGAGGCGTCAGGACAGAGGGACGCGGCTGAAGCGGGACGCGATGTGGAGGTCGTCCTGGACCCGGGCCGCCGTGGCGTGCAGGGCGGGCAGCACCTCGCTCACGCATTCCTCCAGGGTGCGGCGGGCCGCGTGGGTGGCCACGTTCAGGGCGGCGACCGGACGGCCCGCCCGGTCCCGGACCGGTACCGCGATCGAGCGCAGGCCCGACTCCAGCTCCTCGTCCGCCAGGGCGTACCCGCCCGGTTCGGCGAGCCCGAGCAGCGCCCGGCCGAGCGCGGTACGGCTCGCCGGCAGCCGGGTGCCCACCGTGATGTCCACCGTCAGGACCCGGCTCGCGGCCGCCACCGCGACGTACTGGATCTCCGCCGGACCGGTCCCCGGGACGCCCGGCACCAGCACCGCCAGCGCCGTCGGCTCGTCGAGCCGGTCCGCGAGGGCGCGCAACCGGGGGGCCGCGAGGCGGGCGAGGGTGGTGCGGGACAGCGGGGGGTAGCCCAGGGACAGCACCCGGGGAGTGAGGGTGAACTCGCGGCCGTCCGCGGTCACCAGGCCCAGGTGCTCGTACGTGATCAGGGCCCGCCGGGCCGTCGCCCGGGCCAGGCCCGTCGCCTTCGCCACGTCCGTCAGGGTCAGCGCCGAGCGGCCCTCGCCGAATGCCGTCAGCACCGTCAGGCCCCGGGCCAGCGACTCCACGAAGTCGCGGCCGAGTTCGTGCTTGGAGGCCGTGGTCCACACGGCGAGGCCGGCGGGGGGCGGCCACGGCTCCGCGGGCCGGGCCCCGGCCGCGCGCAGCTCCGCCTCCATCGCCGTCACCGCCGTACGCAGCCGGGGGAGCAGGGTCGCGCGCAGGTCCGCCGCCGTGTGCCGGCTGGTGTGGCTGACGACGCTCGCCACGCACGCGACCCGTCCGATGCCCGGGTCGCGCACCGGGACGGACACCGCGACCAGGCCGGGTTCGACCAGCTGGTCGTCCAGGGCCCAGCCGCTGCGCCGGGCCTGCGCGGTCCGTGCCTCGAAGTCGTCGGCGGCGGCCGGACTCCGGGGCGGTACGGCCGGGAAGCCCGCGTCCGTCGGGTCCGCCGCGCGCCGCGCCCGCCAGGCCGCCCACTCCCGCTCCGTCCACTCGGCCGCGAACAGCGGGCCGGGGGCGGTGCGTTCGGCCGGCAGCAGGTCGCCGATGCGGAAGCTGACGGACATCGCGCGGCGCCGGGTCGCCTGGTGGATGAACCGGATGCCGTCCCGGTCGGCGACCGCGAGGGAGACCGACTCGTCCAGCTCGTCGGCGAGGGCGTCGGCGTGCCTGTCGAGGAGGGCGGGCAGGCGGAGCGCGGCCAGGTAGGCGTTGCCCAGCTCCATGACCCCGGGGGTGAGCACCGCGTCCCGGCCGTCCGGGCGGACGTAACCCATGCGGGAGAGCGTCGCGGTGATCCGGTCCACAGTGGAACGCGCGAGGCCGGTACGCCGTTCCAGCGCGCTCGCGCTCAGCGTCCCGCCCGCCTCGGTCAGCGCCTCCAGCACCGCCACGCCCCGGATCAGCGGCGTCACCGCCTCGGCCGGCGGCTGGTGCGCCGCGGGGGAGGAGGACAGGGGGGCGGTCATCGACTCTCCGGCTCGGGTACGACGGTGTGCGCGGTCTCGGCGATCTCGGTGGCGCACGCCCTACCGTAGACCGTGGCCCACCTGGCCGGTGCCGGGTCCGGCAGCCCGCCCGGAGCCGCTTACCCCCGCGTCACCCGCACCCGGTAGTTCCCGTCCCCGTCCACCCCCTCCACCAGCACCTCGATCCCGTGCTTGGGATCCTTGAAGCTCTCGCCCGGGCCGAACGGGGCATCGGAGAGCTCCGCCTGGACGTTGGGGCTGCGGGTGCAGCCGCCGCTGTCGCCGTGGGCGTCGTACACCTTGATCGGTCCGCGGCCGGTGTCGACGTTCGCGTCGACCTTGTAGACGAGGACGCCGGGCCGGCAGATCTCCTCGTCGTTGCCGCCCTTGGCGCGCACCTCCAGGGCGTAGCCGGTGCGGGCGTCGACGGGGACGAAGACGAGCTTGGGCCCGCCGGCCCGGGAGAGCGGGGTCAGCGTGTACGCGGTGCTGCCGCGGCCCGCCGCGCAGCTGACCTGGTCGGGGTCCAGCCAGCCCAGCTTCCACTTGTGCCAGCCGAGGAGGTCGTTGTCGGCGCCCCAGTCCTCGCTCATGATGTCCCAGTGCCCGACCGCGCCCCCGCCCTCCTGGGTGTAGAGGTCGGGCAGGCCGAAGACGTGGCCGTTCTCGTGGGGGAGGACCCGGTAGCCGGTGCGGGCGTAGGAGCCGGAGCCGTCGTCCTGACGGGAGTAGACGAAGGAGGCGTTGGCGACCGGTGTGCCGTCGGCGACCGGGGCGTCCCCGTTGCCGGCGAAGGTCACCGACAGCACGGTGTCCAGGGCGGAGGGACCGGCGTTCGGGGTGACCAGCACGTTCAGGAGGTCGTACGACCGGAAGTCCACGTCCGGGTCGGCGGCGGCCACGATGTCCTGGACCAGCTGCCGGTAACCGGGGTCGAAGGGCGCGCCGCGCTCTATGCCGTACGCGCTGAACGGCTTCGGCATCCGCAGCCAGTGGTCGATCGGGGCGGCCGGCCGGTAGTCGAGCTTGCCGTAGGAGGCGGCGCGGAACCAGTCCTGGGTCTGCGGGAAGAACTCGTTGTACCGGTCGAGGGCGTTGCCCTGGCCGGGCGCGTCGGGGAAGTCGACCATCAGGGTGAGGGCGTGCACGGTGCCGGTGGAGCGGGAGTAGCCGCCCGGGGTGGGGACGCCCTCGGTCATCTGGATGTCGTGGCCGCCGCTGATCATGCAGGGGCCGTAGACGGAGGAGCGGGCCAGCGCGATCGGTCCGGCGCCGGCCGGTGCGGGGGAAGCCGTGAGGTGCCCGGTGCCCGCCGAGGTGCCGACCGCGAGGATCAGGGCAGCCACGGCGGCGAGGCAGACCGCACGGCGGTGGCGTATGCGGCGGCCCGGCCGTATCGCGCGAACCGGCGCCGTACGGCGGGCCGACGGGGTACGGCGGCGCGGTGCGGTACGGCGGTTCCTGAGGTGGGTGAGGCGGGCGAGACGGGTGAGGCGCGCGGGTGTGCGGCGGCTGGGCTGCGGCTGCATGCATGGACCTTTCGCTCCACGGCAGCCGCCGGTCTCCGGCTGCACCCTTTCGATCACCCTGTGTCGAGGGGGCGTTGGGCGCGCGCTGGAGGGTCCGATCGTGGGACGCCCCGGTCCGGACGGACACGTCCCGGGGCGCCCGCAGCGGAGTGACTCAGGTCACATGGAATTCGGGGAGAGGGCGGAAATAACCGGGGAGCCCTTCCCCGTTTAGACCTGTGTCCGCGCGAAACGGGGAACGCCTCCCCGGATCGCAGAAACCCAAGAACAGGAGTGCGCCGTGCAGACCGCGACCGCTGTCCCCAGCCTGCGCAAGGCACCCCGGCCCCGCGCCGACGCCCTGCGCAACCGGGAGCGGATCGTCACCGCCGCCCGGGAGATGTTCACCGAGTACGGCCCCGACGTGCCGCTCGACGACATCGCCCGCCGGGCCGGCGTCGGCAACGCCACGGTGTACCGCAACTTCCCCGACCGCGACGCGCTCGTCCGTGAGGTCGTCTGCTCCGTGATGGACCGGACGTCGGAGGCGGCCGAGCTGGCGCTCGCGGAGTCCGGGGACGCCTTCGAGGCGCTGGAGCGCTTCGTGCACATCTCCGCCGACGAGCGGGTCAGCGCGCTGTGCCCGATGGTCTCCAGCACCTTCGACCAGAACCACCCCGACCTGGAAGCGGCGCGCGAGCGCATCGAGCAGCTCATCGAGCAGCTCATGGACCGTGCCAAGGCGGCCGGACAGCTCCGTCCGGACGTGGGCGTCGGCGATGTGATGATCGCCGTGGCCCAGCTCAGCAGGCCCCCGTTCGGCACCGACTGCCTGGTCGGCGACCGCTTCGTCCACCGTCATCTGCAGCTGTTCCTGGACGGGCTGCGGGCCCCGGCCCGCTCCGTCCTGCCGGGCACGGCCGTGACCATGGAGGACCTGCGCCAGGCCTGACCCAGCCGCACCAGCCGACCCAGCCGCGACCCAGCCCGCGAGTCGCCGATCAGTTCGGGACCGTACGCCGGTCTCTCACCTCAAGCATCCCTTTCCGTATCGCACGCATCACTTCCGTACCGCACGCATCACCTTTTCCGTCACGAAGTCACGAAGTGGGTACCCCCATGTCAGAAACAGCCGCCAAGGCTCCCGGCGCACCGGCACAGTCCGGTGATGCCAACCGCTGGAAAGCGCTCGTCTTCATCGCGCTCGCCCAGCTGATGGTCGTCCTCGACGCGACCATCGTGAACATCGCGCTGCCCTCCGCCCAGACCGACCTGGGCATCTCCGACGGCAACCGGCAGTGGGTCGTCACGGCCTACGCCCTCGCCTTCGGCGGTCTGCTCCTCTTCGGCGGCCGGATCGCCGACCTGTGGGGCCGCAAGCGGGCCTTCGTCATAGGCCTGGCCGGCTTCGCCGCCGCCTCCGCGCTCGGCGGCGCCGCGACCAGCGGCGCGATGATGTTCGGCGCCCGCGCCCTGCAGGGCGTCTTCGGCGCCATGCTCGCCCCGGCCGCGCTCTCCCTGCTCGCCGTGATGTTCACGGACGCCAAGGAGCGCGCCAAGGCGTTCGGCATCTACGGCGCGATCGCCGGCGGTGGCGGCGCCGTCGGCTTCATCCTCGGCGGTGTGCTCACCGAGTACCTGGACTGGCGCTGGACGTTCTTCGTGAACATCCCGTTCGCCATCGTCGCCGCGCTCGGCGCGTACTTCGTCATCCGCGAGCCGGAGGGCGGCCGCAACCGCAACCCGCTCGACATCCCCGGTGTGCTCCTGTCCACCCTCGGCCTGGTCTCGCTGGTGTACGGCTTCACCCGCGCCGAGTCCGACGGCTGGGGCGACGTCAGCACCGTCGGCCTGTTCGTCGCCTCCGCGGTGCTGCTGATCGCGTTCGTCGTCACCGAGATGCGGGTCAAGGCCCCGCTGCTGCCGCTGCGCGTGGTCCTCGACCGCAACCGCGGCGGTATCTACCTCTCCCTCGGCATCGCGATCATCGCGATGTTCGGCACCTTCCTCTTCCTGACCTACTACCTCCAGGTCATCAAGGGCTTCTCGCCGATCAAGACCGGCTTCGCCTTCCTGCCGATGATCGCGGGCATGATGGTCGGCTCCACCCAGATCGGCGCCCGGCTGATGACCCGGGTTCCGGCCCGGACCCTGATGGGCCCCGGCTTCCTGGTCGCCGCGGGCGGCATGCTGGTCATGACCCAGATGGAGATCGGCTCGTCGTACGCCTCGACGATCCTGCCGGCGATGCTGCTGCTCGGTCTCGGCATGGGTACGGCGTTCATGCCGGCCATGTCCCTGGCCACGCTCGGCGTCGAGCCCCGGGACGCCGGTGTCGCCTCCGCGATGGTCAACACCTCGCAGCAGGTGGGCGGCGCCATCGGTACGGCCCTGCTGAACACGATCGCCGCGTCCGCGACGACGTCGTACATCAAGGACCACATCGCGACCGCGACCTCCAGGTCGCAGCAGCAGCTGGTCCAGATGGAGGGCGCGGTGCACGGCTACGCCAACGCGATCTGGGTCGCCGTCGGCATGCTGGTGCTGGCCGCGGTCATCGTGGTGTCCCTCGTCAACGCCGGCAAGCCGGACACCACGACGGTGGCCTCCGGTGAGGGCGCCGAGGACGAGGTGGCGATCCCGGTGGTCGCCCACTGAGCCTCTGAGCGACCACCCGGGTACCCGCAACGCGGACCTGTTCCTGCGCTCCTCAGCGGAGCCAGGGCAGGTCCGCGCCCGCTTCGTTGGGCTGCAGGCCCTCGGCGACGATCTGCATGATCTCGCCGAGGGCCTGCTGCTGTTCCGGGCTCAGCCGCTCGAACAACGCCTGCCGTACGGCGCCCACATGGCCCGGTGCGGTCTGCCGCAGCACCTCGGCGCCCTGGTCGGTCAGGACGGCGAACTGGCCCCGCTTGTCGGAGGGGCAGTCCTCCCGCCGTACCCAGCCGTTCTTCTCCAGGCGGGCGACGGCGTGCGAGAGCCGGGACCGGGTGATCTTCGCGTTCATGGCCAGCTCGGTCATCCGCAGCCGCCGCCCGGGTGCTTCGGCGAGCCCGACGAGCAGGCCGTAGTAGATGTGCGGCATCCCCGCGTCGCGCTGGAGCTGACGGTCCAGATGGTCTTCCAGCAGGGTCGTGGCGTGCAGATACGCGCGCCAGACGCGCTGTTCGTCGTCGGTGAGCCAGCGGCTCTGCGCGGGGGCGGAAGCGGATGCCGTATTCATGTATCCCACTGTACGAGGCCTCTCCTTGAAGATTAAACAAGTGGGGCGTAGGGTGGTGGAAAGAAAAGCTTGAGAGTTAAAACAGTTGTGTTCGAGACAGGGGCCGGGAGGGTCCGGTACCCGGAGGGAGCCACCGCCATGTCCGCCGCCGCACAGGAGCGCATGCCCGCCCTCTATCTGAGCCACGGCGCGCCGCCGCTCGCCGACGACCCGGTCTGGCCCGGCGAGCTCGCCGCCTGGAGCGCGGACCTCCCCCGCCCCAAGGCGATCCTGATGGTCTCCGCCCACTGGGAGGAGGCCCCCCTCGCCCTCGGTGCCGTCCAGACCGTCCCCCTCGTCTACGACTTCTGGGGCTTCCCGGAGCACTACTACCAGGTGCGGTACGCGGCCCCCGGCGCGCCCGAGCTGGCCGAGTCCGTCCGCAAGCTGCTGCGCGCCCCCGGCACCCCCGTGCAGGACATCCCGGACCGCGGCCTCGACCACGGCGCCTACGTGCCCCTGGTGGAGATGTTCCCGGCCGCGGACATCCCTGTCCTGCAGATCTCCATGCCCACCCTCGACCCGGTCCGCCTGATGGAGATCGGCCGCCGCCTCGCCCCGCTGCGCGACGAGGGCGTGCTGATCGTCGGCTCCGGCTTCTTCACCCACAACCTGGCCGCCCTGCGCCACGTGGGCAACGGTGTGCCGTCCTGGTCCTCCGAGTTCGACGACTGGGGGCACCGGGCGCTGGAGAACCGGGACTGGGACGCCCTGCTCGACTTCCTCGACAAGGCCCCGGCCGGCCGCTACGCCCACCCGCGCACCGAGCACTTCGCCCCGCTCTTCGTCACCATGGGCGCGGCCGAGGCGGGCGGCGAACTGGACGCGCAGCACTCGGTGATCGACGGGTTCTGGATGGGGATGGCGAAGCGGTCGGTGCAGTTCGGCTGACGGAGCTGACGGGGCTGAGAGGGGGGGGCGGGGCCGGTGGGTCGGCGGGTCGCCTACAGCGGGCGCTCGTACCAGGCCACGTCCCAGTAGCGGCCGAACTTGCGGCCCACCTCGTGGTACGTGCCGACGTACCGGAAGCCGAAGCGCTCGTGCAACCGGGTGGACGCCTCGTTCGGCTGCGCGATGCCCGCGTAGGCGCGGTGCAGGTCCTCGCCGGCGAGCGCCTCGAAGAGGGCCTTGTAGAGGAGCGTGCCGACCCCGCGCCGGCCGGCGTCGGGGGCGACGTAGACCGTGGTCTCCACGGAGGTCGCGTAGGCCGGTTTTGCTCGGTAGGGGCTGGATGTGGCGTACCCGAGAATCTGCTGTGAGTCCGCTGACGTGGCAACCATCAGGCGGTACGGGCCGTCTTCCGGGTGGGAGAGCAGCCACGGACGACGCTCTTCCGGCGTGAAGGCCACCGTGTCGAATGTGATGGACGTCTCACGAACGTAGTGATTGTAGATCTCCGTGAGAGCTTCGAGGTCCCCCTCGACTCCCGGCCTGACCTGCACCTCTGTACGTTCCGACGGCACCGCGCCTCCTCACGTGGTCGCACAGGGTACTGCATGATCAGAAAAATCGGGGGGCGGCATGGGAATTCTGTCCGGATTCCAGTCGTTGTTTCCTTCGGATGCCGGGCACTCGGCGAGAGTCCCAGGAGTTCCAGAAGTGGAGTTCCGGAGCACTGCCAGCCGAGCGCCGAGCATTCGCTGAAGGACCGAGAAGAACCGACAGGACCACCCCGCCCGCCCACCATCGCAAGGGAGCACGCATGGCAACCCGTGCCGTCGCCCGTCGTCAGTCCGCCGCCTCCGGCGAGACGGCCGACGCGGCAACCAGTGTTCGCGCCCGTGGCGTTCGCAGCCATGGCGGCGAGATCGCCGACCGCGATCTGGTCGGCATGTACCTCGACGAGATCGCACGCACGCCGCTGCTCGACGCCGCCAAGGAAGTCGAGCTGTCCCAGGCCGTGGAGGCGGGTGTGTTCGCGCGACAGGTCCTCGACGGCGAGGAGGAGTCCGCGTCGGACGCCACCCGTGAGGAGCTGGAGGCGCTCGTCGCCGCCGGTGAGCGGGCGAAGGACGTCTTCATCCGCTCCAACCTCCGCCTGGTCGTGGCCGTCGCCCGACGCTACCCGCGCAGCGGCCTGCCCCTCCTCGACCTGATCCAGGAGGGCAACGCCGGTCTGGTGCGCGCCGTCGAGAAGTTCGACTACCGCAAGGGCTTCAAGTTCTCCACGTACGCCACCTGGTGGATCCGCCAGGCGATCACCCGCTCCATCGCCGACCAGTCCCGGACCATCCGGCTCCCCGTCCACCTGGTGGAGGAGCTCGGCCGGATCCGTCGCGTCCAGCGCGAGTTCAACCGGGAGCACGGCCGCGAACCGGAGCCCGCCGAGATCGCCGCCGAGCTCGGCTCCACGCCCGAGCGCGTCACCGACGTCCTGGACTGGGCCCGTGACCCGGTCTCGCTGAACATGGCGGTGGACGACGACGGCGACACCCAGTTCGGCGACCTGCTGGAGGACACCTCGGCGGTCAGCCCCGAGCAGTCCGTCCTGACCCTCCTGCGCAGCGAGGAACTCGACGACCTGATCGGCCGCCTGGACCAGCGCACGGCCTCCATCATCAAGATGCGGTACGGCATCGAGGACGGCCGCGAGCGCACACTGACCGAGGTCGGCAAGGAGCACGGACTGACCCGTGAGCGCATCCGCCAGATCGAGAAGCACGCGCTGCTCGAGCTGAAGAAGCTGGCCCGCTCCACCGGGTTCGAGCCGGCGGCGTAAGGGGGGTGAGGGGTGTGAGGGGGCAGGGGGTTCGCACGAGTGGGGCTCGCGTGACAGACACGCGCGAGACCCCGCTCGCGCCGGGCGCGTGCGCCGGGTGGCGAAAGACGGCGCAAACATGGCGCGGTACCGCCGCTTCAAGGCTCCACGTGTAGGGAACAACCATCCAGGGCCGGGGAGTCGAGGTCCACGGTCGCACCGCCGCCCTCAACCCTCTTAGCGCACCTCACCCCTGACGCCCCGTCGAAAAAGCCACGTCCCGACGCACCATCCCCCCGGCGCCGGGACTCTCCCAGAGCCGGACTCCGGCGCCCACCCCCCCCGGGCGTCGGAGTCCGGCTCCACTCTTTCCGCGCCCGCGGCGCCGGCCACGCTCTCCCCGCTCTCTGCGGGGAACGGCGGGGCGGGCCGCGTTTGCCGGGCTCCCGCGCCCCCGGGCATGCTGAGACGGTGGTTCACCCCGTACCTGAACCACGGGGTGAACCACCGGATGGCAGATTCTGCCACAGAGGCATAGCCTGCCGAGGTGAGCACCCCCAGCACCACCGGCAACACCCCCGCGCAGGACCCCGCCCCCCTCTCCCTCATGGAACGGCGCAAGGCGGAGACCCGCATGGAGATAGCCCGGGCCGCCGCGGGCCTCTTCGTACGGCATGGCCTGCGGGCCACACGTGCCGAGGACATCGCGCAGGCCGCGGGCATCGCCCCCCGCACGTTCTACCGCTACTTCGCCACGAAGGAAGAGGCGGTCGCCCCGCTCTACGCGGCGGGCGCCCGGCGCTGGGCGGAGGCGGTACGGGCGGCCCCTGCGGCGCTCTCCGTCCCCGAGGCCCTGGAACACGCCGTCCGCCACACCCTGACGCCCGGCGAAGGGGTCTCCGCCGCCTCCTGGGAATGGGTCCGCACCCTGATCCACCTGGCCGACACGAGCCCGGCCCTGCGCAAGGTGTGGGCGGAGGTCTGCCAGTCCTCCGACCGACTCCTGGCCTCGATCCTCGCGGAGCGCACGGCCACCACCGTCGACAACGTTGCCCCACCTGCCCATCTCCGCTTCACGGCGGCGGTGGCCGGCGCGGCGGTGCGCGTGGCCGTCGAGTCCTGGGCGGCGGGCACGGGTCCGGAAGGCCCGGCGGCCTTGGCCCTGCAGAACCTGGCGGCGCTACGGGGGTTCGCGTGGGAGCCCCCGAACCCGTAGCCACTCGGCGGTGACCGGTCGCCCGGCTGCGGGCCGGTGGGGGCTGAGCGCGCAGTTCCCCGCGCCCCTAAAAGACTAAAGACATAGCTGCGGGCAGGCGTGCCGCAGGGCGGCACGGGTGGGCGCTGGGGGTCCCCCCGGCCGAAGGCTGGGGGAGGCACCCTGCCAGCGCCGGTAAGCGTCCCCCTCACGCACCCCCGGCCCGGCTCAACCGGCCCCCCAACTCCCGCACGCACGCCACCAGTTCCGCAGGCTCCCGCACCACGAACTCACACCCCACCATCCCCAGCCGCACCGCCAGCCACTCCACCGGATCCCCGGTCTCCCCCCGGACAACACACCACCCGCCGCCTCCACCCCCTGTCCCTTCCTCGTCCACCGGCGTCCCCAACCACCCCGGCAGCCGAGCCCCCACCTCCGCCGCCGTCCCGGCGAAGGCGACAGTGAACCCGTATGTCTCCTGCCGCCGTTGGATGGACCGCCGCAGGTACTCCGCCGCACTCCCCGTCGGCATCTCCCGCGGAGCGAACCGCGCCCCGGTGGCGAACGGCTCGCTCAGCCGGTCGACCCGGAACGTCCGCCAGTCGTCGCGATCGAGGTCGTACGCCACGAGGTACCACCGCCGCCCCGTCGACACCAGCCGGTACGGCTCCGCCTGACGCCGCGTCTCGCTCCCGTCCGCCGCCCGGTACGCGAACCGCAACCGCTCCCGCCCCGCGACCGCCGACGCCATCACGGTCAGCGTCTCGGGCGCGATACTCGCCCCGTCCCCGCTGGTCAGCGGCGTGGTCGCGGCCTGCAAGGTGGTCACCCGGTGCCGCAGCCGGGCCGGCAGCACCTGCTCCAGCTTCGCCAGCGCCCGCACCGACGCCTCGTCCACCCCCGCCAGGGCATGCCCCGCCCCGGCCCGCAGCCCGACCGCGATGGCGACGGTCTCCTCGTCGTCGAGCAGCAGCGGCGGCATCGCCTTCCCCGCGACCAGCCGATACCCCCCGTCGGCCCCCTTGCTGGCCTCGACGGGATATCCCAGCTCCCGCAGCCGGTCGATGTCCCGCCGCACGGTACGCCGCGACACCCCGAGCCGGTCGGCGAGCTCACCGCCGGGCCACTCACGGGGCGTCTGGAGAAGAGACAGGAGCTGCAGCAGCCGAGCCGGGGTGTCTGTCGTCATGTACCCGAGCATGCCCGACCACTAGGACGGAATCTGACCTAATGCTCCCCTAGCTTGGCGATATGACCTCCAGCGACATGAGCGCCCCGCAGGGGCACGGGGCTGTATCGAACAGCGGCTCCGCCGCGGTGCGCGACCAGCCACGACGAACCGGCACGGACAACACCACGCCGACCCCGACGGCGCCCGAACCGTCGGCCTCCCTCGGTGCACCGCACCGCTGGCTGGCCCTGGCCATCGTCATGACCGCCGCCTTCATGGACCTCGTCGACGTCACGATCGTCAACATCGCCATCCCCTCCATCCAGCGGGACGCCGGCGCCTCCTTCAGTCAGATCCAGTGGATGACCGCCGGCTACGCCCTGGCCTTCGCCGCAGGCCTGATCACCGGCGGCCGCCTCGGCGATATTCACGGCCGCAAGCGACTGTTCCTGATCGGCGTCGCGGGCTTCACCCTCGCCTCGGCCCTGTGCGGCTTCGCCGCCAACCCGGAGATGCTGGTCGCCTCCCGCATCCTGCAGGGCGGCATGGCCGCGATGATGGTCCCGCAGGTCCTGTCGATCGTGCACGCCACCTTCCCGGCGCACGAACGCGGCAAGGTCTTCGGCATGTTCGGCGCGATCGTCGGCCTGGGCGCGGTCTCCGGCCCGCTGCTCGGCGCCCTCCTCACCGAGTGGAACCTCTTCGGCCTCGAATGGCGCCCGATCTTCCTGATCAACCTCCCGGTCGGCATCGCCGCCCTCCTCCTCGGCCGCCGTTACATCAGCGAATCCAAGGCCCCGCACGCGCTGCGGCTCGACCTCGTCGGCGTCACCCTGGTCACCCTCGGCCTGCTGATGCTGCTCTACCCGCTGACCCGCGGCCGCGAGCTGGGCTGGCCGCTGTGGGGGTACGGGTCGATGGCGGGCTCGCTCGTCGCCTTCGGCACGCTGGTGGTGTACGAACGCCGCAAGGCCGCCCGCGACGGCTCCCCCCTCATCGAGCCCTCCCTCTTCGCCGTGAAGAGCTTCGCCGCCGGTATCGCCGTGCAGACGGTCTTCGGCGTGGCGCTAGGCATCTTCTTCCTGGTCTGGACGCTGTACATGCAGGTCGGCCTCGGCTGGACCCCGCTGCACGCCGGCCTGACCGGGGTGCCGTTCTCGATCTCCGTCTCCGTCGCGGCCGGCGTGTCCGTGCAGAAGCTGGTCCCGCGCTTCGGACGCAAGGTGCTCCAGGCCGGCGCCCTGCTGATGGGCCTCGGTGTCCTGATCTACATCTGGGAGTCGGACCGCTACGGCCTCGCCATCGCCTCCTGGCAGATGGCCCTGCCGCTGGTCGTGATGGGTGCGGGCATGGGCCTGATCGTCGCCCCGCTGACGGACGCGGTGCTCTCGGAGGTGCCGCGCGAGCACGCCGGTTCCGCCTCCGGTCTGATCAACACCGTGCAGCAGATGGGCAACGCGCTCGGCCTCGGCCTGGTCTCGGTGGTCTTCTACGGCGTCGTCGACGACCGGACGACCGCGTCCCGGATCGGCCCGGCCTTCGTGAACGGCTTCCAGCACGCCCTGCTCTGGGTGGCGGCGGTGATGGCCGTGATCTTCCTCCTGATGTCCGCCCTGCCGAAGCGCCCGGCGCAGCATCTGGAGGCGGGCGGCGCGGAGGCGGGCGGCGCGGATGCACCGCTGCCCGTGCCGGAAGGGGAACCCGAACTCGTCCACTGACCGTCACCAGTCGAAGGGCCCGGCGCCGGAAGGCGCCGGGCCCTTCTGCGTGGGCCGCGTGGGCCGCACGGGCGCCGTGGAGGTGCCCCGAACAGGCCGAAAGCCCGATCGTGTCCGTTTGCGGCCCGAACCTGTTTACTTTCCGGAAATCCCGGCGTAGCCTCCTCGCGAAACCACAAGTTCGGGCATCAGTCAGACGCAGTCGGACATGGGGTCGGACAGGAACCGGACATCAGCCGGACGTATCTTGGAGCGGAGGCGCAGGGGCATGTACGCACCGGAGCGGCAGCAGGAGATCCTCCGGCTCGCCCGTGACGGCGGCCGGGTGGACGTCGTGTCGCTCGCCGAGGAGTTCCAGGTCACGCAGGAGACGATCCGCCGCGACCTGAAGGCCCTCGACCGGGCCGGCCTAGTCCGCCGGGTGCACGGCGGCGCGATCCCGGCCGGGCGCCTCGACTTCGAACCGGACCTCGCCGAACGCGAGTCCACCTCGGCCGACGAGAAGGACCGCATCGCCAAGGCCGCCGTCCCGGAACTGCCGACCGAGGGCACCCTGATCCTCGACGCCGGTTCCACGGTCGCCCGCCTCGCCGCGGCCATCCCGCTGGAGGCGTCCCTCACCGTCGTCACCCACAGCCTGCCCATCGCGGCCCGCCTCGCCGACCACCCGGGCATCCAGCTCCACCTGGTCGGGGGGCGCGTACGGCACCGTACCCGCGCCGCCGTGGACGCCTGGGCGCTGCGCGCGTACAGCGAGATCCGGGCCGACGTCCTCTTCGTCGCCGCCAACGGCTTCTCCGCCGACCAGGGCCTGACCACCCCCGACCTCGCCGAGGCCGCGGTCAAGCGGGCGGCCGTCGCCGCGGCCCGCCGGGTGGTCCTGCTCGCCGACTCCGCCAAGCACGGCCAGGAGCACTTCGCCCGCTTCGGCGACATGGGCGACGTGGACCTGCTGATCACCGACAGCGGGCTGAGCCCCGAGGACGCCGCCGCCATCGAGCGCGGCGGCACGGAAGTAGTACGAGCATGAGCAACACGAGCGGCACGTTCGGTACGGGCATGATCCTCACCGTCACCCCCAACCCCTCCCTCGACCGCACCTACGAGGTCCCCGCCCTGGAGCGCGGCGAGGTCATCCGCGCCTCCGGCGAGCGCATGGACCCCGGCGGCAAGGGTGTCAACGTCTCGCGTGCCGTGGCGGCCGCCGGCCGTCGTACCGTCGCCGTCCTGCCCCTGGGCGGAGCGCCGGGCGCGCTCGTCGCCGACCTGCTGGACGCGCAGGGCATCGAGGTCGCGCCGGTCCCGGTCGCCGGAGCCACCCGTTCCAACATCGCGCTCGCGGAGTCCGACGGGGTGCTCACCAAGATCAACGCGCCGGGCCCGGAACTCTCGGCGGAGGAGCAGGAACTGCTCCTGGAGACCGTGCGCGAGCAGTCGCGCGACGCCGACTGGATCGCCTGCTGCGGCAGCCTGCCGCGCGGCCTCGCACCCTCCTGGTACGCCGAGGTCGTCGCCCGGGCGCACGCCGGCGGCGCGCGTATCGCGCTGGACACCTCGGGGCGCGCGCTGCTCGAAGCGCTGCGCGAGCAGCCCGACGTGGTGAAGCCGAACGCCGAGGAGCTCGCGGAGGCCGTCGGGCGCCCCCTGACGACCGTGGGCGACGCGCTCAAGGCGGCCGAGGAGCTGCGCGGCATGGGCGCCCACGCCGTCCTCGCCAGCCTGGGCGCCGACGGCCAGCTGCTCGTGGACGACTCGGGCGCCTGGTTCGCGAGCGCCCGCGTGGACACCGTCCGCAGCAACGTCGGCGCCGGTGACTCCTCCCTCGCCGGTTTCCTCATCGCCGGCGGCAGCGGCCCGAAGGCCCTCGCCTCCGCCGTCGCCCACGGCGCCGCCGCCGTCCAGCTGCCCGGCAGCGTGATGCCCACCCCGGCCGACCTGGACCCGTCCGCGGTGACCGTCACCGACCGCGTCCCCGTCGACCGCGAACTGACGGAGCCGGTGTCATGAACGCTCTTACGACCGCTCACCGGGCCGCGCTCCTCCCCGGCGCCGCCCGCCGACAACCGGCCCAGGAGCGGCGAGGCGTCTCGTTACTCGCCGCACCGACGGGCCGTCGGGGCACCCTGAGCCGCCCCGCCGTGCCCGGGAGGCGGGGCTTCCCCGGCCCCGCCTCCCACCCCGCCCCCCACGGCACCCCCGTCCCCGAAGAACCCGCCCACCCCACACCCCGGGCGATACGCGTGCATAGGAGCCCGCGATGAGCGACATGATCACCGCGGACCTGGTCGATCTCGACCTGTCCGCCGATACGAAGGAAGCGGCGGCGCGCGCCCTCGCCGAGCGCATGGTGACCCTGGGCCGGGTGACCGACCTGGAGGGCTTCCTCGCCGACGTGGCCGCCCGCGAGGCCCAGATGCCCACCGGCCTCGACGGCGGCATCGGCATCCCGCACTGCCGCAGCGCCCACGTCACCGAGCCGACGCTCGCCTTCGGGCGCAGCGCCGCCGGCATCGACTTCGGCGCCGCCGACGGACCCGCCGACCTGATCTTCCTGATCGCGGCCCCCGCCGGTGCCGACGACGCCCACCTCACGATCCTCTCCTCGCTGGCCCGCCAGCTGATGAACAGCGAGTTCACGGACGCGCTGCGGTCGGCGGGCGACGCGGCGACCGCGGCGGCCCTGATCCGCGGCGACGAGACGCCCGCGCCCGCGCCGGGCACGGAGGCGGCGGGCGTCGCCCAGAACACCGCTGCGGCGCCGGCGGCGGCCTCCGCCGGCACCGCAGCGGTCAGCACGAGCACGGGTAGCGGCTCGGGCACGGCTTCGGACGCGGGGGAGCGTCCCTTCCGTATCGTCGCCGTCACCTCCTGCCCCACCGGCATCGCCCACACCTACATGGCGGCCGAGTCCCTGGAGAACGCCGGCCGTGAGGCGGGCATCGAGCTCGTCGTCGAGACGCAGGGCTCGGCCGGCTTCACCCGGCTCGACCCGGACGCCATCGCGGCGGCGGACGGCGTGATCTTCGCCCACGACGTGCCCGTCCGTGAAAAGGACCGCTTCGCCGGCAAGCCCACCGTCGACGTCGGCGTGAAGGCGGGCATCAACCGCCCCGCCGAACTGATCGGCGAGGTCCGCGCGAAGGCGGCCCGCGGCGAGGTCACCTCCGGCTCCGCGCCCTCCACACCGGTCGAACGCGCCGGGGAGGCGGGCGAGGGCTACGGCACCAAGCTGCGCAAGTGGCTGATGTCCGGCGTGAGCTACATGGTCCCGTTCGTCGCGGCCGGCGGTCTGCTGATCGCCCTCGGCTTCGCGATCGGCGGCTACACGATCAACAAGGCGCCGTCGGTCATGGACCACTTCGTGTGGACCCAGGGCGACAGCTGGGCCGCGCTGCTCTTCCAGATCGGTGTCGTCTCCTTCGGCTTCCTCGTCCCCGTCCTGGCCGGCTACATCGCCTACGGCATGGCCGACCGGCCGGGCCTGGTCCCCGGTTTCGTCGGCGGCATGATCGCCTCCACCATCAACGCCGGCTTCCTCGGCGGTCTGGCTGCCGGTCTGATCGCCGGTGGCGTGGTGATGGCGATCCAGAAGGTCAAGATCCCCGCGGCGGTGCGTGGCATCATGCCGGTCGTGGTGATCCCGCTGATCTCCTCGGCGATCGTCGGGTTCCTGATGTTCGTCGTGATCGGCAAGCCCATCGCCTCCGCCCAGAAGGGCATGACCGACTGGCTGAACGGCCTCTCCGGCTCCAACGCCGTCCTGCTCGGGGCCCTGCTCGGCCTGATGATGTGCTTCGACCTCGGCGGCCCCGTCAACAAGGTCGCGTACACCTTCGCCACCGCCGGTATCGCGGTCTCCAACCCCAGTGACTCCGCGATGAAGATCATGGCGGCGGTCATGGCGGCCGGTATGGTCCCGCCGCTGGCGATGGCCCTGGCCACCACCGTGCGCGGCAAGCTCTTCACCGAGACCGAGCGCGAGAACGGCAAGGCCGCCTGGGTGCTGGGCGCCTCCTTCATCTCCGAGGGCGCGATCCCGTTCGCGGCCGCCGACCCGCTGCGCGTCATCCCGTCCTCGATGGTCGGCGGCGCCGTCACCGGCGCCCTGTCGATGGCCTTCGGCGCCACCCTGCGCGCCCCGCACGGCGGCATCTTCGTGGTCCCGCTGATCGGCAACCCGTTCCTCTACCTGATCGCCATCGCCGCCGGTGTCTGTGTCACCACGGCCCTGGTCGTCCTCCTGAAGGGCCTGCGCAAGCCGGCCCGGCAGACCCCGGCGAACGGCTCCGCCACCGGCCCGGCCGCCACCGCGAAGGAGGCCAAGCAGCCGGTCGCGGCCTGAGCGCCGACGCCCCTCTTGTCCCTTTGATTCGCTGTGAGTTGTTCACGGCACCTGCGAGATACGTCACGGTCCGGGACCAAAGTCCCGGACCGTGGTGTGTACTGGGGCCCATGCCCGCGCACGTCTCGACCCTCCAGCTGATCGGCATGGCCGCGCTCACCCTGGCGACCGTCGCCTGGGCGGTCGTCGTGACGCGCCTGCTGCGCCGCAACCGCCGCGAGGCCCTCGCCTGGCACGCCGCGCGCGTCGCCCTTCCCGCCTTCCCGCGCCAGCTCAAGGCCGCCCCGCTCCGCGAGACGGTCGAACTGACCCCCGCCGAACAGGACGCCTTCGCCGGCCTGGTCCGCAGACTCGGCGGCCGCTCGGGCCGCCGGGGCCACTGAGGACGGCGCCGCCGGCCCTGCTAGCCCCGCCGCGCCGCCCGCCGCTCCATCGCGTCCCTGGCCGCGTGCTCCGACGGGTACACCTCGCACATGTGCCGGCCGTCCGGCGTCGCCGTGTGCTCGACCTCCCACAGGGACAGCTCGCGGCCGTCCCGCAGCAGGAACGCGTGCTCGTAGAGCGAGAAACCCAGCCCCGACCGCCCCACCCGTGCCGGCCGCCCGAACGCCTGGGTGATCTGGTGCGCGAACGCCGCCGTCAGCACCTGGGCCGTCTCCGCACCCGGCCGGTCGGGGTTCTCCGCGCGGCGCAGCAGCCGGCGCGCGTGGTCCGCCGAGTCGTCCGGCACGTACACGTGCCGGGGCTCCGGGACCGGCGCCAGTGTCACCAGCACCGGCAGCTCGAAGTCCGGTGTGTCCGGCGGTAATGGCAGCCGCGCGGTCGCGGCCCGCAGCTCCTCCTCGTCGACGTACACCTCGTGCTGCGGGTCACTGCCCGGCACCGTGTTGTGCACGAGCTCCCACAGCGTGACCGCCGAGCCGTCGGCCAGCAGCCAGGTGTGCCGGTACGTCTCCCGGTGCAGTCCCGCGCTGTGGTGCGCGGAGTGCAGCGAACTGTCGTGCGCCAGCGCGCAGTCGAGCTGCCTTATGGCCTCGTCGGGCAGCTCGAAGGAGTTCAGGGCACGGCCGAGGAGCCGCGCGAGGTGCTCCTCCGGAGACTCGGGCGACTCGGCTGGTTCGTACGCTGCCGTCTCGTACGGAACGCTCAAGGTTTCTCCCGGCGTTGCTGCATGTCACCTTGTGGGTGCATACCGTAGCCCCTCGGTCGGACATCATGTCCGGGAACCGAGAAAACGTACGCCGGGAAAACTCGCGGGCCGCGCGAAAAGTTCCCGCGCGGCCCGACGATCCGTCAAAAGGTGCCGGTCACACGGCGCTTCCGGCGGTCCAGTCGCTCCACGACAGGTTCCACCCGTTGAGCCCGTTGTCCGGCTGCACGGTCTTGTCGGGGGAGTTCTTCACGATCACGACGTCCCCGACGAGCGAGTTGTCGTAGAACCACTTGGCCGTCGTGTCGCCCTGCGCGCCCTGCACGTCCGCGAGCCCCACGCAGCCGTGGCTGGTGCCCTGCTGCCCGAAGGGCGGGTTGGACCTGTTGTACCAGTAGTTGCCGTGGATGAACGTCCCCGACGTCGTCAGCCGCATCGCGTGCGGCACGTCCGGGATGTCGTACTCCCCGCCCAGGCCGACCGTCTGGCTGTTCATCCGGGTCTGGACGAACTTCTCGGAGATCACCATCTGCCCGTTGTACGTCGTGTGCTCCGGGCTGCCCGTCGACACCGGCACCGACTTGAGGACCTTGCCGTCCCGCACCACCGTCATGGTCTGCGTGTTCGCGTCCACCGTGGAGACCTGCGAACGTCCGACGGTGAAGGTCACCGTCTTCTTCTGCACCCCGTAGACGCCGTTCGCGCCCTCGACCCCGTCCAGGTCGATCTTCATCGTGACCTCGGAGCCGGCCTTCCAGTAGTCCTGCGGCCGGAAGTCCAGCCGCTGCGACCCGAACCAGTGCCCCACCACCTGCTGGCCGCTGCTGGACGTGACCGTGATGTGGGACTGCACGGCCTTCGTGTCGGTGATGACCTTGTCGAAGGTGAACGACACCGGCATCCCCACGCCGACCGTCGTCCCGTTGTCCGGCGTGTACGTGCCGATGTAGCTGTTGGCCGAGTTGACGGTGGTGAAGATGGAGTTGGCCGCCGCCGTGAGCCCCTTCGAGTCCTTCGCGGTCGCCGATATCTCGTACTTCGTGCCCCGCTCCAGCTGTTCCTTCGGCTTCCAGACGCCGGCGTCCGCCGAGAGGGTGCCGGCCACGGCCTGCCCCGACCCCGCCACGGTCATCTTGACGCCGGTCAGCTTCCCGCCGCTGACCTGCACGCCGGTCGTGTTGATGGACGCGCCGGTCGAACCGTCCTTCGCCGAAATCACGATCTTCGCGGTCGACGTCCTGGCGGCGCTGTCCTGCCCGCCCTTGGCGCCGTCGGTCTTGTCGTTGGCGTTGGCGTTGCCACCGCAGGCGGTGAGGGTGAGGGCGCCGACCATCAGGGCGGCACAGGCCCCCAGTGCACGCCGCGCTGCAATGTCCGGCGATGTCACGGGCTGCTCCAGGTTCGTGTGAGTTCTTGTGATGTGCGTGATCCGCTCCAGTGCGTGGAGAAAGAGGCCGGAGGCCCCCCTCGGGGTTCCCTCCGGCGCCCGCGAACGCCATCACGTGACAGAACCAGGACAATCGACAGGAACGCGCAAGGTTCCGGTCGGCCGCGAAGAACGCCCGGCCGCCCCGCGCCGCCGCCCTCGCTGACCTCACCGCCGTCAGCGCCGTCAGCGCGACCCGTACAGCTCCTCGTACGAGGGCCACATCCCGCCAGGTCCGTCGACCGGCTCGGCGGCCCGCACGGCCCGCACGATCGCGCGGGTCACCAGATCCGCGCCGGCCGCGAGGATCTCGTTGAACGCGAACGGGCTCGCGTTGAGCGGGCGTGCCCCCGTCGCCAGCGCGAACACGGTGTCCCCGTCGTGCAACAGGTGCACCGGCCGCACGGCCCGCGCGATTCCGTCGTGCGCCGTCCCGGCGAGCTTCTGCGCCTGCGCCTTGGACAGTTCGGCATCGGTCGCGACCACCGCAAGCGTGGTGTTGAGCGGCGGCAGCGCGTTCCTGGCGGCGCTCTCGGCGAGCCGCCGACGCGCGGCCTCGTGCACCCGCTCCTCGGGGTACTCCACGCGCCCCTGGAACAACTCCCCGTACAGCACGCCCGTTTCGGGATCCAGCACCGCGCCGGCGGCGTTGGCCACGACCAGGGCGGCGACCGTGATCCCCGAGTCCAGCACGGTGCTCGCGCTGCCCACCCCGCCCTTCACCGCCCCGGCCACGGCGCCCGTACCGGCACCGACGCATCCCTCCGGCACCGGGGCGCCCGGCGCGCTCGCCGCGGCCGCCTCCACCGCCGCCCGCCCCGTCGCCGCGTCCGGCCGGGCCCGGAAGTCCCCGCCCCGCCCCAGGTCGAAGACACAGGCGGCGGGCACCACCGGCACCACATGTGCCGGATCCGCCCCCACCCGCACCCCGCGCCCCTGCTCCTCCAGCCAGGCCATCACCCCGGACGCCGCGTCGAGCCCGTACGCGCTGCCACCGGTCAGCACGACCGCCTCCACCCGCTGCACCACGTTGCGCGGATCGAGCGCGTCGGTCTCCTTCGTCCCCGGACCGCCACCGCGTACATCCACGGCGGCGACCGCGCCGCCCTCGGGGGCGAGAACGACCGTGGTCCCGGTGAGCCGGCCCTCGCCGCTGTGAGTGGCATGCCCCACCCGCAGCCCGGCCACGTCCGTCAATGCGTCAACTGTCATGGCGGCCAGTCTGGCCCAGCCCGGCGCCGCTCCGGATCCGTCAGGAGGCGGCCGCGGTGGCTTCCGCGGGGCGCTCGCGACCGGCCGCGCGCGACGTCAGGGCCGTCCCGGCCGCCACCGCCAGTGCCGACACGATGCCCGCCGCCGGCACCGCCCAGTCGCCCAGGAACGTGCAGCAGACCACCAGCAGCGCCGTCACCGGCAGCACCAGCTGCTGGGCGAGGCCCACCTTGAAGTGCCGCGAGTGCAGCGCCCACACGGTCAGCAGGTACAGCGCGGTCGGCACGGTCACGGCCGCCGACGCGGCCGTCGTGGAGATGTGCGCCTTGCCGACCGCCTCCTCGACGGCCACCTCGATGCCCGCGCCGATCGAGGCTGCCGACGCGAAGATCAGGTAGTGGCCGTAACCCCACAGGAACGACTCCCTGTTGGACCGCAGATGGCCGTGGATCGGCACCACGAAGTAGATCCACCAGGCCGAGAAGACGATCAGCAGGCCGCCCGCCGCGATCGGCAGCAGCTCGCTCAGCGCGTCGTGCTCGGCCACGGCCGACTTCACGGCGGCCGTCGCCGCCGCGATCGTCTCGCCGAGCACGATGATCGTGAACAGCCCGTACCGCTCGGCGATGTGGTGCGGGTGCCAGGAGGTCGTGTAGGCCTTCTCGGCGTACAGCGGCACGCACATCTCGGCGATCGCCATCACCAGGAACACCCAGGCACGCGCGTGCACCGGCAGTACCACCAGCCCGAGCCAGCCGACCATGCACAGCAGCACCCCGCCCGCGTACCGGAGCGCCATGGTCCGCTCCGCGCCGTGGGCCCAGCGCGCGGCTCTCAGCCACTGCGCGGCCATCGCCAGCCGCATGATCACGTAGCCCAGCCAGACCACCAGGTAGTCGTGTTCGGTGAAGGCCCGCGAGATGCCGGCCGCCAGCACCAGGACGCCGGCGATCTGGACCAGGGTGACGACCCGGTAGAGCACGTCGTCGTTGTCGTACGCCGAGGAGAACCAGGTGAAGTTCATCCACGCCCACCAGATGGCGAAGAACTGCATCGCGTAGTTCAGGACGCCCTCGCCCGCGTGCCCCGCCGCGACGGCGTGCACCAGCTCCACGCCCGCCTGCGCGATGGCCACCACGAAACACAGGTCGAAGAAGAGCTCGAGCGGTGTGGCCACCCGGTGGGCCTCGTCGCGTCCGCGCGCGGTGAGCCGGCGCAGGGGCCGCAGGGGCTTGGGTGGGTGCTGGGAGGCGGGAGCCGGGGGAGAACTCGACGTCATGCGTCCAGCAGAGCAGAAAAGGCCACGTCCAGCACAGTAGAAGAGGCCACCGAAAGCTCGCGAACGTACCTGCAGGGGGGTGGGCGGCAGGGCCGTACCCTTGAGGCATGAGTACCGCCCCCGAGCCCGCGCCCGCGTCGACGCCGCGCGATCCGAAGCCCGCGCTGATCTTCGACGACCCGCTGGACCGGCAGTCCTCGGACGACACGGACCGCGGCTGGGGCGACCGCCCGGCGGCCGACTCTGCGGGCGACCTCAGGCGTTTCCTCGACGAGAAGCCGCCCCACCACCTCTGAGCCGCCCGCGCGACCGCCCGGAGCGCCGCTAGCGCTGGTTGTGGCCGTTTCCGCGCTGCGCGACCAGGGCGTCGCGGATCTCCTTCAGCACCTCCAGCTCGGTCACCTCGATGACCTCGTGCGTGCCCTCCTTCGCCTTCCTGCGGGCCTCCACGCGGGACAGGTACTTCGCCATCGGCAGGACCATCAGGAAGTACACGACCGCCGCGGTGATCACGAAGGAGAGCGCGGCGCCCAGGACCGAGCCCCACATGATCTGGACGCCACTCGTGACCGTGCCGTCCGCGGCCGTCTTGCAGGGTTCCTTCAGACAGGTGCTGTAGCTGTCCAGGTTCTTCGTGCCGATCGCGCCGACCAGCGGGTTGATGAGCCCCTTCACCACCGAGTTGACGATGTTCGTGAAGGCGGCGCCGATGACCACCGCGACTGCCAGATCGACGACGTTTCCGCGCATCAGGAAGGCCTTGAAGCCCTGCCAGATGCCCGGTTCCTTCTTCGCGCTCACCTCGGGGACTCTCCTCACATGCACAGGGTGTGGAACAAAGTGATCCGCAACCTACGTCACCGTGCGGCCATCGTGCCCAATCCGGTAGCTCGAAAGGGCGACTTGACACAAAGCGTCCCGGAAATCGCCCCAGGTTGTTCAGCACACGGTCACCGCCAGCCGTGCCGTGGCGCTCGCACCGACCAGTCGGGCCGCGGTGTCGCGCGGCACCGCGAGCACGATCAGCGCCCCGCTCTCCGCGGCCGCGTCGGCCGGCTCGGGCAGCCTCGTCACGCGGACCCCGCGCGCGACCACCCGGGCCTCCCCGCCCGCCGCGGTGTCCCCGGCCGCGATCACGTCCACCCGGTCACCGGGGCGCAGCAGCCGGACGGTGGCCGCGTCGGCGATCCGCACCGGCGCGGTCACCATGTCCACGGGTGGGGCGTGCCGTCGTACCGGCTGGGTGACGACCGGGTGCCCCCGGGGCCGCTCGGCGCGCAGGGGGTCCGTGGCGGCTCGCGGACCCGCCGCGACGAGCGCCGCCGCCGTGACCGCCAGGCCGGCCGCGAGGGCCCGCCCGCGGTGGCGCAGCAGCCGGTCCAGCTGATGGCGCCCGCCGCGCACCCGCACCGGTTCGAAGTGCGGGACCTCGCAGGTGGCGGGGGCGTCCGTGCCCAGCGGGCGCGGGAAGCGAAGGGGTGGAGGGACGGCAGGGTAGGGGGACGTGGGAACGGACACGGGGATCACCACCTGCGACGAGGAATCGGCTTGCGAGACCACGATGAGGTCTCGCGCCGAAGCCCGTCGGAGCCGGTGGGCTACCCACAGGTTGTGGACAACCCGGCCACCCGAACGAGGAGTTCCGCCTCTACGGCCTTCCGCCCCTGCGTTCCGCACTCCGCCCTACGGCAGCTCGAACCCCGGGTCCATGCCGCCGAGCGCGTTCGTGCACAGGCAGTCCCGTGCCGTGTTCTCCGGCAGGGCCGCCACCGCGTCGAACAGCACACCCCGCAGCCGGTCCACATTGGCCGCGAACACCTGCAGAACCTCGTCGTGCGAGACGCCCTCACCGGTCTCGGCGCCCGCGTCCAGGTCCGTGACCAGCGTCAACGACGAGTAGCAGAGCTCCAGTTCACGGGCGAGCGCCGCCTCGGGGTGGCCGGTCATGCCCACCACCGACCAGCCCTGCGCCTGGTGCCACAGCGATTCGGCGCGGGTCGAGAAGCGCGGCCCCTCGATCACCACCAGCGTGCCCCCGTCCACCGGCTCCCAGTCCCGGCCCCGGGCCGCCTTCAGCGCCGCCGCCCGCCCGGCGGGGCAGTAGGGGTCGGCCAGGGAGACGTGCACGACGTTCGGCACGGAGCCGTCGGGCAGTGGCAGCCCGTCGAAGTAGGACTGCGCCCGGGACTTCGTACGGTCCACCAGCTGGTCCGGTACGAGCAGCGTGCCCGGACCGTACTCGGGGCGCAGACCGCCCACCGCGCACGGGCCGAGCACCTGGCGCACGCCGACGGAGCGCAGCGCCCAGAGGTTGGCCCGGTAGTTGATGCGGTGCGGCGGCAGATGGTGGCCGCGTCCGTGCCGGGGCAGGAAGGCGACCCGGCGGCCGGCGATCTCGCCGAGGAAGAGGGAGTCGCTGGGCGGCCCGTAGGGCGTCTCGACCTGGATCTCGGTCACGTCGTCGAGGAACGAGTAGAAGCCGGAACCGCCGATTACGCCGATCTCTGCGTTCACCATGCTCACCATGCGCAGCACACTAGCTGGCTGTCCGAGCGGGGCAGGAGCCGCGGTGCCCGGGGACGCCTCGGACCCCGCTGTCGTCCGACGGCGGGGTCCGAGGGGTGAGGTCTCAGGCGGCGGAGCTGCTGGCCGAGCCCGACGAGGAGGACGTCGAGGACGACGAGGAGGAAGACGTCGAGGACGACGACTTCGAGTCGGATGCCTTCGAGTCGGACGACTTCGAGTCCGACGACGAGGAGCTCGACGACTTCGACGCGGGGCTGCTGCTCGACGAGGAGCCGCGGCTGTCATTGCGGTAGAAGCCCGAGCCCTTGAAGACAATGCCGACCGCGGAGAACACCTTCTTCAGGCGGCCACCGCAGTTGGGGCACTCGGTCAGGGCGTCGTCGGTGAACTTCTGCACCGCCTCGAGGCCCTCGCCGCACTCGGTGCACTGGTACTGGTAGGTCGGCACTGTCTTCCTCCTGGCACTCTCACTCGATGAGTGCTAACGACGGTCCATAGTGACGTATTCCTGAGGATCAGTCCACCGTCACCGGCACGCGGTGACCGACGCCACGTGCGACGGTACGGTTCCGGGGCCGGGTGACCAGCCGCGAACGCAGTGCCAGAAGGGTCACCAGAGCCAGGACCGTGCCGGCCATCGGCACCAGGAACCCGGCGCCGCCCCACAGGCGGTCCTCCAGCTGTCCGGCGACCGTGACCGCGGCCGCCTGGCCGAGCGCCACCGCGCCGGTCAGCCAGGTGAACGCCTCGGTGCGGGCGCCGGCCGGGACCAGGCTCTCGACCAGCGTGTAGCCGGTGATCAGGGCGGGCGCGATGCACATGCCGACCAGCAGGCCGAGCCCGGCCAGAACGAGCACCGAGTGGGACGTCCACAGCGCCGAGGCGGTCAGTGCGAGCGCCGCGTAGCCGACGAGCAGGCGCCGGTGCGGGGCGGCCTTCCAGGCGAGCGCGCCGCAGACGATGCCGGAGAGCATGTTCCCCGCGGCGAAGGTGCCGTACAGGACGCCGTTCAGGCCGGGCTCGCCGATCGACTCGGTGAAGGCCGCGAGGGAGACCTGCATGCCGCCGAAGACGGAGCCGATGCCCAGGAAGGCGACGGCCAGCACGCGTACGCCCGGGACGCGGAGCGCGGAGGCGTGCCGCACGCGCGCGTGGCCGGTGCCCGTCACCTGGGGCTGGGTGCTCTTCCGCGCGGCGAACAGCAGACCGCCGGCCAGGGTGAGCGCGGCCTCCGTGACCAGGCCGGCGGCCGGGGCCACGGTGGTGCACAGGGCGGTCGCCAGCAGCGGGCCGAAGACGAAGGTGAGCTCGTCGGTGACGGACTCGAAGGCGGCCGCGGTGGACATCAGGGGGGAGTCCTGGAGCCTGGCGCCCCAGCGGGCGCGCACCATGGGGCCGATCTGCGGCACCGAGGCGCCGGTCGGCACGGCTGCCGCGAAGAGCGCCCAGAGGGGCGCGTGCGCCAGCGCGAGCGCCGTCAGGGCGAGGCCCGACAGGGTGTGCACGAGGACGCCGGGGACCAGCACCGCCCGCTGCCCGTGGCGGTCGGCCAGGCGGCCGCTGTAGGGGGCGAACAGCGCCATGGAGACGCCGGTGACGGCCGCCGCGGCGCCCGCGGCGCCGTAGGAGCCGGTGGTGTGCTGCACGAGCAGCACGATGGAGATGGTGAGCATGGCGAACGGCTGGCGCGCCGCGAAACCGGGGAGCAGGAACGTCCAGGCGCCGCGGGTGCGCAGCAGCTGTCCGTATCCCGGGCGGGGCGCCGCCGCCGGGTGCTGCGACGGCTCGGTGGTGACCGTGGATGCCACGGCCCGTGCCTTTCTGCCGCCTGGTAGCGCGCCCGTGCGGGGGCGCCGAGAGCTGTCCTCTTGCGCGGAACTGCGGTAGATACCGGCATCCACTGCGAGGAGCGTTCCGGCCGCCATACGGTCGCGCCAGCTCTGCGTCAGGCAGAGTTGGTTCGATCAGGTGCTTTCATCGTACAGGGGTGAAAGCCCGGTACGCCTGTGAAAACCAGCACCGTCGGGCCCGTTCACCTGGGATTGGCGGAGGTGTGAACTATCCGAAACACACCCTTAACGCACGCCCGGCGCACCGCCAACGCACGCCCGGCGCACCGCTAACGCGCGCTCGGCGTACTGCCCGACCCCGCGCCCGCCGTCCCGTTCGTGCCCAGCCAGCCCGCCAGCTTGCCCCCGTGGCCGACCGCGCGCAGCCGCCGTTCCGCGGCGTCCCGCACCGGGTCGGTGGCGACCACGAGGAGCTCGTCCCCGCGCCGCAGCACCGTCGCGGGCAACGGAACAAACGATTTTCCTTCGCGGACGACAAGGGTGACGGCGGCCCCGGCGGGCAGCCGCAGCTCGTTGATCTCCACGCCGTGCATCCGGGAGCCCTCGGGGATCGACACGGACAGCAGGTGCCCGCGCAGCCGCTCCAGGGGCGCGGACTCGATGCCGAGGTCGGCGGCCTCCGGGCCCTCGCCGAGCCGCAGCTTGCGGGCCAGCCAGGGCAGCGTCGGCCCCTGGACAAGGGTGTACACGACGACCAGCACGAAGACGATGTTGAAGATCCGGTGGCTGGTGTCGACGCCGTTCACCATGGGGATCGTCGCCAGGATGATGGGCACGGCGCCGCGCAGCCCGGCCCAGGACATCAGGGTCTGCTCCGGCCAGGGCACCCGGAACGGCGCGAGGCTGACGATCACGCTCACCGGCCGCGCCACCATGGTGAGCACCAGCCCGATGACCAGGGCGGGCCAGATGTCGTCGCCGAGCTCGTGCGGGGTGACCAGCAGGCCGAGCAGGACGAACATGCCGATCTGGGCGATCCAGCCGAGCCCCTCGGCGAAACCGCGGGTGGCGGGCCAGTGCGGCAGCTTGGCGTTGCCGAGCACCATGGAGGCCAGGTAGACCGCGAGGAAGCCGCTGCCGTGCGCCAGCGCGCCGGCCGCGTACGCCGTGACCGCGATGGCCATCACGGCGATCGGGTAGAGGCCGGAGGCGGGCAGGGCGACGTGCCTGAGGCCCCAGGCGCCGAGCCAGCCGACCGCGAGGCCTATGCCCGCGCCGATGGCCAGCTCCATGGCTATCTCGCCCACCAGGACGTACCAGTGCTCCACCGGGCCCGCGGTGGACAGGGCGACGACCAGGATGACCACCGGGGCGTCGTTGAAGCCGGACTCCGCCTCCAGGGTCCCCGTCACCCGCGCGGGCAGCGGAATGCGCCGGAGCACCGAGAAGACCGCCGCCGCGTCCGTCGAGGACACCACCGCGCCGATGATGAGCGCCTGCCGCCACTCCAGCCCGACCAGGTAGTGCGCGCCCGCGGCGGTGACGCCGACGCTCACCCCGACCCCCACCAGGGCCAGCATGGAGGCGGAGGCCAGGACGGGTTCGACCTCCTTCCACTTCGTGCCGAGACCGCCCTCGGCCAGGATCACGACCAGTGCCGCGTACCCGATGACCTGGGTCAGTTCGGCGTTGTCGAAGTGGATGTCGCCGATGCCGTCCTGGCCCATGAGGACGCCGATCCCCAGGTACACGAGCAGGCTGGGGAGCCCGCTGCGCGAGGAGATCCGGACGGCCGCGACGGCGACCAGCAGGACCAGGGAGCAGACGAGCAGGAGCTGGTTGAGGTGGTGGACGGTCAGCGGCGGTTCCCTTCCTTGGCTCGCGCGCGGGCGGCGCGGAAGCTCACGTACACAGGACCGAGAGTGCGGTACTCCGCACCCAAGTACTTCGTTACCTTACCTAACTCTTGACGCTTTCTTGACGCTTCCCGAGGCAAGATCGAACGCCCGTGCCCGCCGGATCCCCACTCCGCGTCAAGTGGCGTGAGGCCCTGCGCCTATGGTTGCTCCAGCGCTCAGTCAAATGCACATGCCCGTCTGCCGCTCGCGTTAGGACAGCAAGGACAGCGATGCCCCCCAACACCACCGCCACAACGGGTGACAAGCCTGCCAAGTCCGGCAGGAAGAAGGGGCGCAGAGCCCGACTCATCGTGCTCGTGCTCGTCCTGGCCGTCGTCGGTGGCGTCTTCTACGGGGCGTACTGGTCGGTCAGCACGGTCCGCGCGTCCTTCCCGCAGACCAAGGGTTCGATCACGCTCGAAGGCCTCTCCGGGCCCGTGACCGTGAAGCGCGACAGCTACGGGATCCCGCAGATCTACGCCTCGACCGACGAGGACCTGTTCATGGCGCAGGGCTACGTCCAGGCGCAGGACCGGTTCTACGAGATGGACGTGCGCCGCCACATGACCTCCGGGCGCCTGTCGGAGATGTTCGGCAAGAGCCAGGTGAAGAACGACGAGTTCCTGCGCACCATGGGCTGGGACCGGGTCGCGAAGGAGGAGTACGACACCAAGCTGTCGGACTCCACGAAGAAGTACCTCCAGGCCTACTCCAAGGGGGTCAACGCCTACCTCCAGGGCAAGGACGGCAAGGACATCTCCCTGGAGTACGCGGCCCTCGGCTTCGTCAACGACTACAAGCCCGAGCAGTGGACGCCCGTCGACTCGGTCTCCTGGCTGAAGGCGATGGCCTGGGACCTGCGCGGCAACATGGACGACGAGATCGACCGCGCCCTGATGACCAGCCGCCTCGGCGCGCAGCAGATCAAGGACCTCTATCCGGACTACCCGTACAGCCGCAACCAGACGATCGTCCAGGACGGCCAGTACGACGAGCTCACCAAGACGTTCGAACAGAGCGGCTCCACGAGCGGCACCGGATCCTCCACGGACACGAGCGGCTCCTCGACCTCGTCGTCCACCGGATCGGCGCTCACGAGCCAGCTGGCGAGCCTCTACAACGTCCTGGACGACGTCCCCACGGCCGTCGGCGTGAACGGCCAGGGCATCGGCTCCAACTCCTGGGTCGTCGGCGGCGAGCACACCATCACCGGCAAGCCGCTGCTAGCCAACGACCCGCACCTGTCGGCGTCACTGCCGTCGGTCTGGTACCAGATGGGCCTGCACTGCACCACGGTCTCCAGCAAGTGCCAGTACGACGTCACCGGCTACACCTTCGCCGGCATGCCCGGCGTGATAATCGGCCACAACGCGGACATCGCCTGGGGCATGACCAACTCCGGGGTCGACGTCACCGACCTCTACCTGGAGAAGCTCTCCGGCGACGGCTACCTGTACAACGGGAAGACCAAGCCCTTCACGACCCGCACGGAGACCATCAAGGTCGCCGGCGGCGCGTCCAAGAAGATCGTCGTGCGCCAGACCGCCGACGGCATGCCCCTGCTGTCCGACCGTGACGACGAACTCGTCCAGGTCGGCAAGAAGGCCAGTGTCGACACCGCGGCACCCGACCGCGGCGACGGCTACGGCATCGCCCTGCGGTGGACCGCCCTGGACCCGGGCACGACCATGGACGCCGTCTTCGCCCTCGACAAGGCGTCCGACTGGAGCTCCTTCCGGGACGCGGCCGCCCAGTTCGACGTGCCGTCGCAGAACCTGATCTACGCCGACACCAAGAACAACATCGGCTACACGCTGCCCGGCAAGATCCCCACGCGCTCCTCGGGCGACGACGGGTCCATCCCGGCACCGGGCTGGGACTCCACGTACAAGTGGACCGGCTTCATCAAGCAGAACGAACTGCCCTACGAGTACGACCCGAAGCGCGGCTACATCGTCACCGCCAACCAGGCCGTGATCGACAAGGACAAGTACCCCTACACGCTCACCACGGACTGGGGCTACGGCACCCGCAGCCAGCGCATCACCGACCTGATCGAGTCGAAGATCAAGGACGGCGGCAAGATCTCCACCGACGACATGCGCCAGATGCAGACGGACAACAGCAGCGAGATCGCCAAGCTGCTGGTGCCCAAGCTGCTGAAGATCAACCTCGACGACAAGGACGTCCGCGAGGCGCAGAAGCTCCTGGAGGGCTGGGACTACACCCAGGACTCCGACTCCGCGGCCGCGGCCTACTTCAACGCGGTCTGGCGCAACATCCTCAAGCTCGCCTTCGGCAACAAGCTGCCCAAGGAACTGCGGGTCAAGGGCCAGTGCCTGTGGGTCGACAAGGTCGACAGCACCGGCCCGGTCGACGACGACACCAAGGTGCGCGAGTGCGGCGAACGCGACGCCGACCAGGCCCAGCCGGACGGCGGCGACCGCTGGTTCGAGGTGGTCCGCAACCTCATGGACAAGCCGAACAGCGACTGGTGGAAGACGCCGGCCGGAGTGGGCGACCGCAACAAGGCCGACAACATGGACGAGCTGTTCAAGCGCGCCCTGATCGACGCCCGCTGGGAGCTGACCGCCAAGCTCGGCAAGGACATCGACACCTGGAGCTGGGGCCGGCTGCACCGGCTGTTCCTGAAGAACCAGACCCTCGGCACCAGCGGCCCGGCCGTCGTCCAGTACATCCTCAACCGCGGCCCCTGGAAGCTCAGCGGCGGCGAGGCCACGGTCAACGCGACCGGCTGGAACGCCGCGGGCGGCTACGGCGTCGTCTGGGTCCCCTCCATGCGGATGGTCGTCAACCTCGACGACCTCGACAAATCCAAGTGGATCAACCTCACCGGAGCCTCCGGTCACGCCTTCAGCTCCCACTACACCGACCAGACGAGCAAGTGGGCCGACGGCGAACTGCTCCCGTGGTCGTTCTCGGACAAGGCGGTCGACAAGAGCACCAGCGACACGCTCGTCCTCAAGCCCTGACACCGTCCCGCACCAGCCGCTGAGACGGCCCGCCACGCACGCGTGGCGGGCCGTTTCGCACGAGAGCGGCTCAGGGGCTCGTGAACCGGCGTACGCCCGACGGTGTCACCACCGCCTGCACCGGCCGGTCGTGCTCCTCCGCAGGCACCCGCTCGACGACCTCCGTGTCGTACAGCAGCACCACGAGCGCCGGGTGCGCGCCCGCGCGCTCCAGGCGCGCCAGCACCCGGTCGTACGAGCCTCCGCCGCGCCCCAGGCGCATCCCGCGCGCGTCCACCGCGAGCCCCGGCAGCAGCACGACGTCCGCGCCGAGCACCGCGTCCGGCCCGAGTCGTTCACCGGAGGGTTCGAACAGCGCCATCTTCCCGCCGTGTTGGACGCGGGCGAGGGAACCCTCCCCGCCGTACGCGCCCCAGTCCAGGTCGTGGTCCGGCAGGAGCGCGGGAAGCAGGACGCGTACGCCCCGCGCGAGCAGCGCGTCCAGCAGCGTGAGCGTGCCGGGCTCGCTCTCGACCGAGACGTACGCCGCCACCGTGCGCGCATGCGCCAACTCGGGCAGTTCCAGCGCGTGCCCGGCCAGTGCGTCGGCCGCCTCCCTGACGACATCCGTCGTCAACCTGTTCCTCACCCCGAGGAATTCTCGGCGCAACGTTCGCTTGTCACCCTCGGCCTCAGGTCCACTGTGCTCCACTGGTCGTTCCCGCACCCTTCCCAATCCGCTCATATGAGTGCCAATTAACCGGAGCCTCAGATTCTCCGCAAAGGCACCGGATAAGGTTGCGGACATGACTCAGTCGCACCCCAGGATCAGCAAGGCTGTCATTCCCGCGGCCGGCCTCGGCACCCGGTTCCTGCCGGCCACCAAGGCCACTCCCAAGGAGATGCTGCCGGTCGTCGACAAGCCGGCGATCCAGTACGTGGTCGAGGAGGCCGTGTCGGCGGGGCTCGACGACGTCCTCATGATCACCGGACGCAACAAGCGCCCCCTGGAAGATCACTTCGACCGCAACTACGAGCTGGAATCGGCGCTCCAGAAGAAGGGCGACGCCGGCCGGCTCGCCAAGGTGCAGGAGTCCAGCGACCTGGCCACGATGCACTACGTGCGCCAGGGCGACCCCAGGGGCCTCGGCCACGCCGTGCTGTGCGCGGCCCCGCACGTGGGCCACGAGCCCTTCGCCGTCCTGCTCGGCGACGACCTGATCGACCCGCGCGACCCCCTGCTCCAGCGCATGATCGAGGTCCAGGAACAGCACGGCGGCAGCGTGATCGCGCTCATGGAGGTCGACCCCGAGCAGATCCACCTCTACGGCTGCGCCGCCGTGGAGACCACCGCCGACGGCGACGTCGTCAAGGTGACCGGCCTGGTCGAGAAGCCGGACCCGGCGGACGCCCCGTCCAGCTACGCGGTGATCGGCCGCTACGTCCTCGACCCGCACGTCTTCGACATACTGCGGCGCACCGAGCCGGGCCGCGGCGGCGAGATCCAGCTCACCGACGCCCTCCAGCAGCTCGCCCAGGACGAAAAGGTCGGCGGCCCCGTGCACGGCGTCGTCTTCAAGGGCCGCCGCTATGACACCGGCGACCGCGGCGACTATCTGCGTGCCATTGTCCGGCTCGCGTGCGAACGTGAAGACCTGGGCCCGGACTTCCGGACCTGGCTTCGCAGTTACGTAGCCGAGGAGATGCAGCAGAGTTGAGCAGCGCCGCGACCCGCCCCGCCGGCCAGGACCGCCTGTGGTCGGTGGACGAGCACCTGGAGGACATCCTCACCACCGTCCGCCCCCTGGAGCCCATCGAGCTGCAACTCCTCGACGCGCAGGGCTGCGTGCTGGTCGACGACGTCATGGTGCCCGTCTCGCTGCCGCCGTTCGACAACAGCTCCATGGACGGGTACGCGGTACGGGTCGCGGATGTGGCGGGCGCGAGCGAGGAGTTCCCGGCCGTCCTCGAGGTCGTCGGGGACGTCGCGGCGGGCGCGGCCGAGCTGACCCCCGTGGGTCCCGGCCAGGCGGCCCGCATCATGACCGGCGCCCCGCTGCCGCCCGGCGCCGAGGCCGTCGTCCCCGTGGAGTGGACCGACGGCGGACTCGGCGAGGGGCCGGTCACCGGGATGCGCTCCCGCAGCCGCGCGCCCGAGGGCGCCGAGGGGCACGTGCGCGTGCACCGGCCCGCCGAGGCACGCGCGCACGTCCGCGCGCGGGGCAGCGACGTGAAGGCCGGAGACCTCGCCCTGGCGGCCGGCACCGTCCTCGGCCCGCCGCAGATCGCGCTGCTCGCCGCGATCGGCCGCGGCACGGCACGCGTACGCCCGCGCCCGCGCGTGGTCGTCGTGTCCACCGGCAGCGAACTCGTCCAGCCCGACGAGGCACTCGGCAGCGGCCAGATCTACGACTCCAACAGCTTCGCCCTCACCGCCGCCGCCCGGGACGCGGGCGCCATCGCCTACCGGGTGGGTGCCGTCGTCGACGACGCCGAGACGCTCCGCGCCACCATCGAGGACCAGCTCGTCCGCGCCGACCTGGTGGTCACCACCGGCGGGGTCAGCGTGGGGGCGTACGACGTCGTCAAGGAGGCGCTGGCGCACGTCGGCGACGAGGACGAGCCGGGCAGCGGCATCGACTTCCGCAAGCTCGCCATGCAGCCGGGCAAGCCCCAGGGCTTCGGCGCGATCGGCCCCGACCACACCCCCCTGCTGGCGCTTCCGGGCAACCCCGTGTCGTCGTACGTCTCCTTCGAGCTGTTCGTCCGCCCCGCCATCCGCACCCTGATGGGCCTCCAGGACGTGCACCGGCCCCGCACCACGGCGACCCTCAGGGCGGACAAGGCGCTCGGCTCGCCCAAGGGGCGCCGGCAGTTCCTGCGCGGGGCGTACGCCGACGGCGAGGTGACCGCCGTGGGCGGCGCCGGTTCGCACCTGGTCGCGGCCCTGGCACACGCCGACGCGCTGATCGTCGTACCCGAGGACGTCGAGTCCGTCGAGCCCGGCACGGACGTCGAGGTCGTCCTGCTCGGCTGACGGGCGTCCTGCTCGGCCGGCGGGCGTCCTGTTCGGCCGGCGGGGGTCCCGCCACGCAGACGTACCCGTCCGCCGGGCGGTCCTGCCCGCTGGTGCGTGCCGTCTTGGCGGTACCGTTGCGCGCACAGCAGGCCCGAGCGCCGCACCGCGACGGGCCAGGACCGGGAGCGCCACACAGCATGACTGAGCCCTTCCGGGGGGACACCCCCGGACCCTCCGTGCCAGACCGACTGACGCACCTCGACGACGCGGGCGCCGCCCGCATGGTCGACGTGTCGGGCAAGGACGTGACCGCGCGCACCGCCCGCGCGAGCGGACGTGTCCTCGTCTCGCCCCGCGTGGTCGAGCTGCTGCGCGGCGAAGGCGTTCCGAAGGGCGACGCGCTCGCCACCGCCCGCATCGCCGGGATCATGGGCGCCAAACGCACCCCGGACCTGATCCCGCTGTGTCACCCCCTGGCCCTGTCCGGTGTGAAACTGGATCTGTCGGTCGCGGACGACGCGGTGGAGATCCTCGCCACGGTGCGGACGACGGACCGCACGGGTGTCGAGATGGAGGCCCTCACAGCGGTCTCCGTCGCGGCGCTCACCGTGATCGACATGGTCAAGGCGGTCGACAAGGGAGCGGTCATCACGGACGTACGCGTGGAGGAGAAGACGGGCGGAAAGTCGGGCGACTGGAGCCGGGCATGAACGCCGGGCCGGTCACGGAGGGCACCGCCGGCGATGCGCCGCGCGCGCCGTACCGCGCGCTGGTCGTGAGCGCGTCCAACCGTGCCGCCGCCGGTGTCTACGAGGACAAGGGCGGCCCGCTGGTCGCGGCGGGCCTGGCGGGCCTCGGGTTCAGCGTGGACGGGCCGCGGGTCGTGCCCGACGGGGAACCCGTGGCGGCCGCGCTGCGCGCGGGGGTCGAGGCCGGGTACGACGTCGTCGTCACCACCGGCGGCACCGGCGTCTCGCCCACCGACCGCACGCCCGAGGCGACCCGCGCGGTGCTCGACTACGAGGTACCGGGCATCGCCGAGGCCGTCCGGGCGTTCGGACGGGAGAAGGTGCCCACCGCCGCGCTCTCCCGGGGCCTGGCCGGAGTGGCGGGCCGGACACTGATCGTCAACCTTCCGGGGTCCACCGGCGGGGTGCGGGACGGCCTCGCCGTCCTGGAACCGCTGCTTGCGCACGCCGTCGACCAGATCCGCGGCGGCGACCACCCCAGACCGAGCAGCGGGGGTGCGAGCTGAACAGCCTGTCCTGGCCTGTCGTGCTGGTGGACGGCGACGTCGTCCTCCGGCCCATAAAGGTGCGCGACCAGCGGGCCTGGCGCGAGGTCAACCGGCGCAACCGCGACTGGCTGCGCCCTTGGGAGGCGACCATCCCGCCGCCCACGCCGAGTGGTCCGATAGCGCACCGGCCGACCTACCGGCAGATGGTCCGGCATCTGCGCTCCGAGGCGAACTCGGGCCGCATGCTGCCGTTCGTCATCGAGTACCAGGGGCGCCTGGTGGGGCAGTTGACCGTCGCCGGGATCACCTGGGGGTCGATGTGCTCGGGCCACGTCGGGTACTGGGTGGACCAGTCGGTGGCCGGCCGCGGGGTGATGCCGACGGCCGTCGCGCTCGTGGTGGACCACTGTTTCCGCACCGTTGGTCTGCACCGCATCGAGGTCTGCATTCGCCCGGAGAACCGGCCCAGCCGCCGGGTCGTGGAGAAACTCGGATTCCGTGAGGAGGGGCTGCGGCCGCGTTATCTCCACATCGACGGCGCCTGGCGCGACCACCTCGTCTTCGCCCTCACCGCGGAAGAGGTGCCCGAGGGGCTGCTCGGCCGCTGGCAGCGGGCACGCTCCCAGAGCGCCCAGAACACACCAGGGAATCCCAGCTAGCCGAACAAATTGAATGCATGTTCGAAAATGATCGGTTGTTGACCATCTCAGGGCATTGAATTCGCGGCTCCGGTGGCCTGCTGATCGCATCGGTCACAAAAAAAGCTCGAAATATCAGCCAGATCGTGCGACACACCGGCGCAATTGGCAGATGGCCCCACGCAAACCCCTCTACCGTGTGAGGCGTGAGCAGCAGCGGCCTCATCTACGCAGTCATTGTCGGGGCCTGGGCCGCCTACTTGGTGCCGATGTGGCTCCGTAGGCAGGACGAGCTGAACGAGGCCCGTCCGACGGAACGCTTCAGCACCGCCATCCGGCTGCTGTCCGGACGGGCGGGGATGGAGCGTCGGTACGCCAGGGACCTGCGGGCGCGCTCCGCCTCGGAGGGGGAGCAGGACGCCGGCGATCCGGACGCCGCCACCGACTCGGTGGACGTCCGGGCTTTCGCCATGCCTCCGACCCGCCGTCAGGTCCGGGCGGACGTCCGGACGGAGAGGGAACCGGAGGCGCCCGGGCGTCAGGAACCGGCGCGCGACCAGACGGCCGCGCCGGCGGCCAAGTCCCCGTCCGCGCCGCCCCGTCAGACAGGCGCCGCGCCGGCCCCGGCATCCGCCCCCGTGTCCACCTCCACTCCCGCGCCCAAGTCGGGCTCCGCGCCCGCCCGCAAACAGGTTCCGGCCGCACGGCGCGCGCCCTCCGCACAGGCGGCCGCGGAACGCGCCCGGCGCTCGAAGGCACTCGCGCGCCGCCGACGCACCACCGTCATGCTCTTCGCCGCCTTCACGCTGGGCGCGATCGTCGCCGCCGTCGGAGGGCTCGCGTTCCTGTGGGCACCCGGCGTGCCCGCCGTCATGCTCAGCGCCTACATCGCCTACCTGCGCGCGCAGGAGCGCCGGCGCTTCGCCTACCAGATGGACCGGCGCCAGGCCGAGGCCGCCGCGCAGCGGTTGCGGGAGCGCCAGCCGCGCCGCCGCCAGCCCCTCGATCCCGGGGCAGGCGCGGACGAACCGGAGGAAGGACCAGAGCCCGCGACCGACCCCGGCCTGTCCGCGCTCGCCGCGGACCGGCGCGCCCTCGTCGAGCAGACCGACCACGCCGAGTGGGTCGACCAGCAGCGCGAGCGGCAGCGGCGGCCCGGGCACGGGGACAGCTGGGACCCGGTGCCGGTGCCCCTGCCGACGTACGTGACCGCGCCGGTCGCGCCGCGCGCCACCTCCGACGTGGACCTGGGAGCGCCGGACGCGTGGAGTTCCGCGCGGTCCAGCGCCGTCGCGCCGGAACAGGAGACCAGGCCGGCGGCGCCGGAGGCCGAGGCCGAGGCCGAGGAGCAGGCGCCCGCCGCCGACGAGGACAGGACGGCCGACGGCCGGACCGACGCCCGCCGGGCGGCCTCCGCCCGCCGGGCCCGCGAGCGCGGCCGCACCCCCCTCTTCGACCAGTACGAGGACGGCGACCGCCCGCGCGCGGCCAACGAATGACCTGAGGGAGAGGGAGCGGGGCGCCTCGGCACCCCGCTCCTGACCAGTCAGGGAACGGATTTCCAAGCACCCCGACGGGGATGCTAGAGTTTCACTCGTTGCAAGGGCCTGTGGCGCAGTCTGGTAGCGCACCTCGTTCGCATCGAGGGGGTCTGGGGTTCAAATCCCCACAGGTCCACTGCACCGCTGTTCCTGAGTTCGCTCAGGAGTAGTTGACGAGATCCCGTCCGATCTTCTTGATCGGGCGGGATCTTTCGTTTCCGGGGTTTCCGGGGTTTGTGGTGTGCGGGGCGTCACGTGTAGACGCGGTCCGCGACAGGGCCGGGTGGAGAAGGGCAGGGCGAGGAGGGTTGCCTGGGCCGCGGTAATCGGCGGCCACTCGCCCATGCCCGGCCGCAGTCTCGTCGTACCTGACAGCACGTCATTCCGCGCGTCGTACGAGGGGAGTCCCGATGTCGTCCTTGAAGACGGCTTCCGTGAAGGCGTTGTCCGCCGAACTGGCCGCGCTGCGGCCCCGCATGGACGCCGTCAGCCTGTCCATCCACACTCACCCCGAGCTGAAGTTCGCCGAGTTCCACGCCCAGCAGGTGCTGACCCGCTGGCTGGCCGAGGCGGGCTTCACGGTGACCGCACCCGCGGGTGGCCTCGACACCGCCTTCGTGGCCGTGCACGAGGGCGGCCGCCCGGGGCCCCGCGTCGCCGTCCTCGCGGAATACGACGCACTGCCCGGCGTCGGGCACGGTTGCGGCCACAACCTCATCGCGGCCGGAGGGGCGGCCGCGGCCATCGCCGTCGTACGGGCGCTGCCCGCGCACCCGGGCACGGTGACCGTGATCGGCACCCCCGGCGAGGAGATGGGCGGCGCGGGCAAGGTGCGGCTGGCCGACGCGAGGGTCTTCGACCGGGTGGACGCGGCGCTGATGTTCCACCCGGGGGACCGCTGGCTGAGCGGCCGGCCCGGACTCGCGGCGGCGCACCTGCGGATCGCGTTCACCGGGCTCGGCGCGCACGCCTCGGTGTCGCCGTGGCAGGGGCGCAGCGCGCTGGCCGCCGCCCAGCTGTTTCTCAACGCCCTCGACTCGATGCGGCAGTTCGTCCCGCCGAGCGCCCGGCTGCACGGCATCGTCGTCGACGGCGGTCAAGCGCCCAACGTGGTCCCCGCGCGGGCCGCGGTCGACCTGTACGTACGGGACCGTACGGCAGCGTCGGCCGCGGCGCTGGTGGAGCGGGTACGGGCCGCCGCGGCGGGGGCCGCGCTCGCCACGCAGACGCAGGCGGAGGTCTCCGAGACCGGGCCGCTTTATGCGGAGCGACGCAACAACGCCGTTCTCGCGGAGCGGTTCGCGGAGACGGTGCGCGCGCTCGGCGCGGACATCGGGCCCTACGACCCCGCCGGCCCCGCCGGGTCCTCCGACATCGGCAACCTCTCGCAGCTGATGCCGGTCATCCACCCCTACGTTCAGATCGCCGACGTCGGTACGCCCGCACACTCCGAGGCCATGCGGGAAGCCGCAGCGACGCCGCTGGCTCACGACCGCACGCAGGTCGCGGCGACCGGGCTCGCCGAGGTGGTCGCCGCACTGCTCACGGTGCCGGAGGTGCTGGCGGCCGCGCGGGCCGAGTTCGAGGGGGCAGCGGGGTGAGAGCGCCGTACACTCCCGCCCATGTCGGTCGTGATCGTCCTGGAAGGTGCCGCCTCCGACCGGTTCACGGTCACCGTGTACCCGCCCGCCGAGCTGGCCGCGAGCCTGCACGTGCTGACCGGACACGGCCACCACACCGAGCACGCGGCCTGGGCCGAGCGGACCACCGCCGCCGGCCCGGCCGCCTTCCGGGCCGGCCTCGCACGGTTCGCCCCGCTGTGGACGGCGCTGCGCTGGCGGGGGTTCTACCCCGGGCTCCGGACACCCCTGGCGGAACTCACGGTGGACCGGTTCGCCGAACTCACCGCGTACACCTGCGCCAGCGGCTACCGCGCCTTCGACTTCGGCCGGGTGCTCCACGACCCGGCGCAGGCGCGTGCGCTGCGCCAGACCGCGTCCGGACTGCCGGATCCGCACACCGCCCTCGCCGAGGACCTGCTAGGCGACCCCGAGTCCCTGCGCGCCGACGTGCTCGACTTCCTCGACCTGTGCCGCCGCGTCTACTTCGACGAGCTGTGGGCGCGCACCGAGCCCGTCCTGTCCCGGGTCGCCCACCGGGTGCGCCGACGACTCGCGGACGAGGGGCCCATGGCGGCGCTGCTCTCGCTCAGCCCGTCCAGCGCCCGTCTGGACAGCCCCGCGCGGGTCGTCTTCGACAAGGTGCACCACGCGGTGGTCAGCCCCGCCCGTACGCCCCTGCTGCTGATCCCCACCCGGTACGGCGCCCCGCACCTGCTGATGAAGGACGAGCCGGGACTGCCCCCCGTCGTGCACTTCCCCGTCGACGTCCCGGAGATCGGCGTCACCCTGGTGCGCAGCCGCATGCTGGCGCTCACCGATCCGCGTCGGGTACGCCTGTGCCGCCTCATCGCACGCCAGGCGATGACCACCGCCGACCTGGCGGACCGGCTGTCGATGACCCGCCCGCAGGTCGCGCGGCATCTGCGCACCCTGCGCGACCTGGGCCTGGTCCAGGTGGAGCGCCATGGCCGCCATGTCCACTACGGACTCGACCTCACCGCCGTCGAACGCATCGGACGGGACGTGTCGACGGCCCTGCAGTACTGAGCAGAACAAGGAGGCGGTCCGGGTGACAGGCCGATATCCGGGCGTCCGCCACCGCGAGCCGCGCGTGCTCGGCAAGGTGTGTCCGGCCCACGAGGTACGTGGCCGATCCTTACGCCGATAGAGTCAATCGGTGGACATCCTTGCGTCAGACGGGCTGTTGGGGGTCGCGCCCGCCGTCCCGGCAGGCGACTCGGGGGAGCACTATGCGGTCGGGTTCCTTCTGCTGTCCTTCGCGGCGGTCAGTGGGTACGGCCTGCTCTGGCTGATGGTCAGGCGTCGCGATGAGGCGCAGATGCGGGACTGGCTCCTGCCGTTATCGGACACCCTCCGGCACAGTTCGCAGCCGGTCGAAGCGCACCTGCTGCAGGGCGTACGCGGCCCGGTCGTCATCGCCGGTCGTACCACGGCCGGTACGGCCGGGACGTTGACCGCTCCGTTGTCGGGCTCCGCATGCGTCTGGTACCGGGTTCGCGTCACCCGCGACGATGAGGTGGGATCGAATGCCGGTACCCAGCACATCGTTCTCTACGAGGACCGCTGCGACCCCGACCTGGTCGCGGTCGCGGTCGCGGACGCCACCTCGGTCGGGCTGGACCCGGGGCTGTGCACCCGCAGCCTGGTACCGGGCGGGGAAAACGACCTGGTCGAACGCATTGTTGAAGAGCGCACGCGGCCGCCGTCGGACTGGCAGTTCCTCACCCCCGGCCCGCACCTGGCGAGCCTGCGCGACACCGGCCGGGTCGACCGCACCGCACTCAAGCACATGTCGAACACCACAAGCTTCACGGTCACGGAGGATGTCGTCCGGCCCGGCATCGACGTCCTGGTCGCCGGTTGCGCCGCCACCGTCGGCAAGACGCTCACGCTGACCGCCCGCGAAGGGCACCCCGACGGTGTAACCGCGATGACCTCTGCGGAGATCGCCGGCCACATGGCCGCACGCCGCCGCCGGCAGAAGAGGCTGGCATTCGCACTCACCGCCGCAACGTTGTTGCTCAGCACGTTAGGGGTGCTCCAGCTGTCCCGGTGACGTTCCGAGAGGGCGGTAGGTGACACCCCTCGTCCGGTTCGCCACCCGGCAGGTCTGCCGCGGCGGTTGCGGCGATTGCCGCCTACCGGGCCGCCGGTGCGTCCGCCCCCAGGGCCTTCGCGAAGCACCGGCTCGACTCGTAGTGCCGGTAGTAGCCGAACTTGGTGCACGGTTCGTAGCCGCTGGAGGTGTACAGGGCGATGGCCTCCGGCTGCTTGGTGCCGGTCTCCAGGACCATCCGGAGGCGGCCGGCCGCGCGGGCGTCGTCCTCCAGGGCCGTGAGCATGCGGCGGGCCAGACCGAGGCCGCGCATCCCCTCGACGACGAACATGCGCTTGAGCTCGGCGTCGCCGTCCTCGTTGCCCTCGCCGTTCGCGTCCTGGCTGCGCCAGCCGCCGGTGGCCACGGGGCGGTCGGACTCGTCGTACGCGATCAGGTAGACGCCGTTCGGCGGCTCGAAGTCGGCCGTGTCGAGGACGGTGGCGTCGCCGCCGTCGCCGTAGCGCAGCTGGTACTCGGCCTGGACCTCGTCGTTCAGCTTGACGGCGTCGGGGTGGTCGAAGGCGACTCGGCGTATATTCATGTAAGGCATCGTATATTCGTGCAGGCGGTGAACGCGGTGGACATCCGGACTCCGTCCAGTGTGCCGGTATCGTTCCCGCGTGCTGACTGTGACCTCGGTGAATGTGAACGGGCTGCGGGCCGCCTCCAAGAAGGGCTTCGTGGAGTGGCTCGCGGAGACCTCCGCGGACGTGCTCTGCCTGCAGGAGGTGCGCGCGGAGCCGCAGCAGCTCCCGGAAGAGGTACGCGCGCCCGGCGGCTGGCACGTGGTGCACGCTCCGGCGGCGGCCAAGGGGCGCGCGGGCGTCTCCCTGTACACCCGGCGTGAGCCAGACCGGGTGCGCATCGGCTTCGGTTCGGACGAGTTCGACGCGAGCGGGCGCTATGTCGAGGTCGACCTGCCCGGTGTGACCGTCGCCTCCCTCTATCTCCCCTCCGGTGAGGTGGGCACCGAGCGGCAGGACGAGAAGTACCGGTTCATGGGCGAGTTCCTGGCCCATCTCAGGGAGCTGCGCGAGCGGTCCGCCGCCGACGGGCGCGAGGTCGTCGTCTGCGGCGACTGGAACATCGCCCACCAGCAGGCCGACCTGAAGAACTGGCGCGGCAACACCAAGAACTCCGGCTTCCTCCCCGAGGAGCGGGAGTGGCTCGGCAACGTCCTGGACCCGGCCGACGGCGGCTACGTGGACGTGGTGCGCGCGCTGCACCCGGGCGTGGAAGGGCCGTATACGTGGTGGTCGTATCGGGGCCGGGCGTTCGAGAACGACTCAGGCTGGAGGATCGACCTCGCCGTCGCAACTCGCGGGCTCGCCCGGCGTGCGGTCAAGGCGTATGTGGAGCGGGCCGCCCGTCATGAGGAACGCTGGTCAGACCATGCTCCAGTGACGGTCGTTTTCGATCTATGAGGAGGTGGGGGAGGGGCGCATCGGTTCTCTGCGCTCCTCCCGTTTCGGGGCTGTCGCTGACGGGGCAGGCCCCCGATGCTGAATGTCAGCCGCGAAGTGTCCGGCCCGGCCAGCCGGTCCGGTCCGCCACCGGACCGTCCCTTGGCGACCGTGACGCGAACTCCGTCCCTGAGGAGTTGTTCCCGAGTCACCTCGCCGTCCGTGGCGAATGCCTCCCGATACCGACTGACGGTGTAGTCGTCCAGCCAGCTGGCACGGATGGCGGCGGGAGCGGGGCACGTTGTGCCGCGGGCGGAGGCGCGGCAGGCGTAGTCGCCGTACGAATACGCCTTCCGTGTGGCGAAGTACATACGGCCGTTGCACCCGGTGCAGTGTGCGATCCCGATCAGCAGAGATGTTGCCCGACGTTTGGGGTGAATCCCGTTCGAGCGGGCGTCGAGAGTGTGTTGAAGAGCTTGGAACTCCTCCTCCGTGAGCAATGAAGGGCCGATCAGCACGGGCGAGCCGTCAGTGCCGCGGACGGTCTTCCCTTTGTGTACCCGGTGCCCCATCAGTGCCGGTGTACGGAGGATTTTGGACAGACTGCCGGCTGTCCAGCGAAATCGCTCGAAGTCGCGTCCGTGGCGCCGCCCGCCCATGGGACGGCCCTGAAGCTGGGCGTGGCGATCCCGAGGCACCGGAATGCCTGCCTCTTCGAGTTTGCCGGCGATTGCGACCAGGGACAGCCCTGCGTGTACGTCGTGCACAACAATGCGAACGACGTCAGCGGTCTCCGGGTCAGGGGCGAGACACCAGCCGACGCCTGAGGGATGTGGAGCCTTCCGGTAGCCGAAGGGAACCAGCCCGCCACCATATCGCCCCGCTGCCCGCAGTGCTTCATGGGCGCCGGTGAGCCGGGCGGAAATGGCGCAAGCCTCCTGTTCGGCGGCGTAGGCCAGATCCATGCAACGACGGATAACGTTGCCACCCGCCTGTGGGCTGACCACGAGTGGCTGGTGCTCTTCCGGCATCCCGAAGACCAGCGCGGTCGTGTGCTTCTGTCCCCACTCGATCAACTGGGACATATGAGCAACGGACCGTACGGCGCGGTCGACATGTGACCACACGATGGCGTCGTACTCGTTGGGGCGCTGTAGCCAGGCGGACAGGGACGGCCTCTCGAAGGGAGAGCTCTTGTGTGCGGACACCCCGAGATCTGCGGCTTCGGCGATCAACTCCAAGCCCAACTGTTCGGCGCGCACTTGAATCGCGGCACGTTGCCTACCAGGTGACGTGGTCACTTTGGTGAGAGTGCTGAGACGCACTGCACCAAGGGCTCGCGGCGGTCCGGTGCGGGCCGAAGCCAGCTGGAAAGGTTCAGGGCTATGCTCGGGCATGTCGGCGCTCCTGGAGAGTGTCGGCCATACCCCGGGACTGGTGGCACAGTCGCCGGGGCTTTTCGATCCCACTCTCGGATGTCGAACCGAATTCCGTCCGCACTTGACGGGAATATGCCCCGATGGAGTGAACGATCAGGGAGTTCCTAGCCCTGCTTGCGCAGCCGTCGGTCCAGGGCCAGGGACACCTCCGCCTCCACCACGCTCCGGGCCAGGGGGCGCAGGCGTTCCATGTCCTCCTCGGGGCCGTGGCGCAGGACGAGTTCGGCGAAGAGTTCGGCGAGGGCGTCGGCGTGTTCGCGGACGGTGCGGCCGGCCGCCAGGACCTCGGCGAGCGGGAAGCCCTCGCGGACCAGGGCCGAGGAGGCGTCCAGCAGGCGGCGGCTGATGTGGACGATGTCGTCGCCGTCGGTGCCGAGGTAGCCGAGGTCCATGGCGGCGGCGAGGTTCTCCGGGGTGACCTCGCCCTCGAAGCGGGCGGCGAGTTCCTCGGGGGTGAGGCGGACCGGCTCCTCCTCGGTGGGGGCGCCGACGCCGATCAGGTCGGCGACGTTGCGGCCCTGGTCGAGGGCTTCCGCGAGCTCCGCGATGCCGTTCAGGGTGTGGCCGCGTTCCAGCAGCGCCGAGATCGTGCGCAGCCGGGCCAGGTGGTGGTCGTCGTACCAGGCGATGCGGCCCTCGCGGCGGGGTGGCGGGATCAGCTTGCGTTCGCGGTAGAAGCGCAGGGTGCGCACGGTGATGCCGGCCAGTCCGGCCAGTTCCTCCATGCGGTACTCGCGCCCGCCGCCCAGGTCGGGCCGCTGGTCGGGGGCCGTGGAGGTCTTTCGCGCGCCGTGGTCTGCCACGTGCGCAGCCTATGTTGTACCGCCGGTAACTTTCCTTCTTCCGGCCCCTACCCATCGGTACGGAGCTGCTCTACAGTCCAACCGTGCCAGTGTTCACTGGCGTAATCGCGGTCGATGTGTGGAGGCTCCGGGATGGCCCAGCACGAGCATGTACGGGTGGCGGTGATCGGGTCCGGGTTCGGCGGACTGGGTGCGGCCGTGCGGTTGCGCAGGGAGGGGATCACCGACTTCGTCGTCCTGGAACGGGCCGGCAGCGTCGGCGGTACCTGGCGGGACAACAGCTATCCGGGGTGCGCCTGCGACGTGCCCTCCCACCTGTACTCCTTCTCCTTCGCGCCCAACCCCGACTGGCCGCGCACCTTCTCCGGGCAGGAGCACATCCGCGCCTATCTGGAGCACGTCGCCGATGTGTTCGGGCTCCGGCCCCACCTCCGCTTCGACGCCGAGGTGAAGCGGATGACCTGGGACGCGGAGGCGCTGCGCTGGGACATCGAGACCGCCGTCGGCGCCTTCTCCGCCGACGTCGTCGTCTCCGCCACCGGGCCGCTGTCCGACCCGAAGATCCCGGAGATCCCGGGGCTGGACTCGTTCCCCGGCAAGGTCTTCCACTCGGCCCGCTGGGACCACGACTACGACCTGCGCGGCAAGCGGGTCGCCATGGTCGGCACCGGCGCCTCCGCGATCCAGATCGTGCCCGCCGTCCAGCCCGAGGTCGCGCAGCTCACCCTGTTCCAGCGCACCCCGCCGTGGGTGATGCCCCGCGTCGACCGGGCCATCAGCGCCGCCGAACGCCGGCTGCACCGGGCGCTGCCCTTCACCACCCAGGCCAGGCGCGGGCTCCTGTGGGGCATCCGCGAGCTCCAGGTCCAGGCGTTCACCAAGCGGCCCGACGAACTCGGCCTGGTGGAGAGCCTCGCCAAGCGCAACATGGCCCGTGCCGTCAAGGACCCGGCACTGCGCGCCAAGCTCACCCCGGACTACCGCATCGGCTGCAAGCGGATCCTGCTCTCCAGCGCCTACTATCCGGCGATCGCGCAGCCCAACGTGGACGTGGTGGCGAGCGGGCTCGCCGAGGTGCGCGGGTCGACGGTCGTCGCCGCCGACGGCAGCAGCGCCGAGGTCGACGCGATCATCTTCGGCACCGGCTTCCACGTCACCGACATGCCCATCGCGGAGCGGGTCGTCGGCGCCGACGGACGGACCCTCGCGGAGGCCTGGAAGGGCGGCATGGAGGCGCTGCGCGGTGCCTCGGCCGCCGGGTTCCCCAACTGGATGACGATCATCGGGCCCAACACCGGCCTCGGGAACTCCTCCATGATCCTCATGATCGAGTCCCAGCTGAACTACATGGCCGACTACCTGCGCCAGCTCCGCGTCCTCGGTGGGCGGGCGGCCCTGGACGCGCGCCCCGGTGCCGTGGCCGCCTGGAACGACAAGGTCCAGGAGCGCATGAAGCGCACCGTCTGGAACACCGGCGGCTGCACCAGCTGGTACCTGGACGCGAACGGCCGCAACACCACCATCTGGCCCGGTACGACCACGGAGTTCCGGCGGGCGACCCAGCGGGTGGATCTCGCGGAGTACGACGTGATCCGCGCGCCCCTGCCGATCGGCACCGGTGGCGAGAAGGCCGCGGACGCGGAGGTGGGCGCGTGAGCCGGCTCACCCACGTGACCTCCGGGCCGTACGCCCCGCCCGCACCCGCCCGCGAACTCACCGTCGTCTCCGCCGACGGCGCCCGCCTGCACGTCGAGGTGCACGGCCCCGAGGACGCGCCCCCCGTCGTCCTCGCCCACGGCTGGACCTGCTCGACCGCCTTCTGGGCCGCGCAGATCCGGGAACTGGCCGTCGACCACCGGGTCGTCGCGTACGACCAACGGGGGCACGGGCGCAGTCCCGCGAGCCCCGCGTGCAGCACCCGGGCGCTGGCGGACGACCTCGAAGCGGTGCTCGCGCAGACCCTTGAACGCGGGGAGCGTGCCGTGATCGTCGGCCATTCCATGGGCGGCATGACCGTCATGGCCGCCGCCGCGCGCCCCCGCTTCCGCGAGCACGCCGCCGCCGTCCTGCTGTGCAGCACCGGCAGTTCGCGGCTGGTCGCGGAGTCGCGCGTGCTGCCGTTGCGCGCCGGCGGTCTGCGGACCTGGCTGACGGCGCGGGTCCTGGCCTCGCGCGCCCCGCTCGGACCGGTCACGCCCGTCGCGCGGCGCATCCTCAAGTACGTGACCATGGGCCCGGGTTCGGCCCCGCACATGGTGGAGGCGTGCGCACGGATCGTGCACGCCTGCCCGCGCACCGTGCGCCACGCCTGGGCGCTCGTCCTCGCCCAGCTCGACCTCGACCACGGCGTACGGGAGTTGCGCGCCCCCACCGCGATCGTCACCGGCACGGCCGACCGGCTCACGCCCCCGGTGCACGCCCGCGCGCTGGTCGCCGCGCTGCCGCACCCCGTCGGCCTCACCGAACTGCCGGGCATGGGCCACATGACCCCGGTCGAGGCACCGGAGCTGGTCAACGGAAAGATCCGGGAACTGGTCACCGAGTACGTGACCGGCGCCCCTGAAGAAGCCGGTGCCGACGGGCCCGAGCGGATCAAGGAGGGCTCATGAGCAGGGTCGGTCTCGAAGGACAGGTCGCCGTCGTCACCGGAGCGGCGCGCGGTGTCGGCGAGTTGCTCGCCCGCAAGCTCTCCGCGCGCGGGGCGAAGGTCGCGCTGGTCGGCCTTGAGGAGGAGGCCCTCAAGGAGGTCTCCGGGCGGCTGCACACCGACAGCGCGCACTGGTACGCCGACGTCACCGACCACGAGGCGATGAGCCGGGTCGCGCGGGAGGTCAAGGAGCGGTTCGGGAAGGTCGACATCGTGGTGGCCAACGCCGGGGTGGCGAACGGCGGTCCGTTCGCCGACTCCGACCCCGAGGCCTGGCGGCGGGTGATCGAGGTCAACCTGATCGGCTCGGCGGTGACAGGGCGGGCGTTCCTGCCGGTGCTCACCGAGAGCCGCGGCTATCTGCTGCAGATCGCGTCGCTGGCCGCGATCACGCCGGCGCCGATGATGACGGCGTACTGCGCGTCCAAGGCGGGCGTGGAGGCCTACGCGCACAGTCTGCGTGCCGAGGTCGGCCACCAGGGCGTGCGGGTCGGGGTCGGGTACCTGTCCTGGACGGACACCGACATGGTGCGGGGCGCCGACCAGGACGACGTGATGCGGGAGTTGCGGCAGCGGCTGCCGTGGCCGGCGAACAAGACGTACCCGCTGGGGCCGGCCGTGGACCGGATCGTGGCCGGGATCGAGCGGCGCTCGGCGCACGTGTACGGGCAGTGGTGGCTGCGGGGGATGCAGGGCGTGCGCGGGTACCTGCCGGCGCTGATCGGCACGGTCGGGCAGCGGGAGATGAAGCGGTTCGCACCCCGCTTGCAGGGCATCCGTACGGGGCTCGTCGGTGCAGGTGGGGCAGCCGACGAGGAGGCACGCGCTACGCACCGTCATTGATCGAAATGCGAGCGTAGTCGGCCCGTGTGAGTCTGGTCGAGGCCCCACTCGAGACCGACTGAGGGCCGATCCCCTCACCCTCCACGGGAGTGAACCCACATGGGTATGAAGGACAAGGCCGGCAAGATGCAGGGACAGGCCAAGCAGAAGATGCAGGAGGGCCAGCAGCAGGCGCAGCAGTCGCAGCAGCGCGGCCAGCAGGGCCAGGAGCGCGGCCAGCAGGCCCAGCAGCGTGGCCAGCAGGCGCAGGAGCGCGGCCGGCAGGCGCAGGAGCGCGGCCGGCAGACTCCTGAGCGCGGTCGCCAGAACCTGGACGACACCGAGCAGGAGATGCAGGACCGGTTCGACCAGGACTACGACGCGTAGTCGTTGCACTTGGCTTGGCCGACAGGCGTGGGGCGCCCTTCTTCTTGGAGGGTGCCCTGCGTTTTGTTTTGGGGTGGTGGCGGTGGGGGGCGGGTGCGGCGCCGTCGTGGTTGCTCGCGCAGTTCCCCGCGCCCCTTACGGGGCGCTCGTCGGCCTTGGGGGAAGCTTCGGGCGGGATCTGTTCGGGGCCTCGGTGTAGTCCGGGGGGACCGCTGCCGGGTGGTCGGTCAGGAGGTCCAGGGCCAGCTGGATGGCGTCGTCCATCTCGACGTGGCGGCCCTCCGCCCAGTCCAGGGGGGTGCGCAGGACCTCCACGTCGGGGGCGACGCCGTGGTTCTCCACGGACCAGCCGTAGTCCTCGAACCAGGCCGCGTTCATCGGCACCGTGATCACCGTGCCGTCGCCGAGGCGGTGCCGGCCGGTCATGCCGACCACTCCGCCCCAGGTGCGCTGGCCGACGACCGGGCCGAGCCGCAGCAGCCTGATCGCCGCGGTGATCATGTCGCCGTCGGAGGAGGTGGCCTCGTCGGCGAGTGCGACGATCGGGCCGCGCGGGGCGTTGGAGGCGTACGACACCGGCTGGGCGTTCCTCGTCAGGTCCCAGCCGAGGATGGTCCGGGTGAGCTTCTCCACGACGAGTTCGCTGATGTGGCCGCCCGCGTTGCCCCGCACGTCGACGATGAGCGCCGGCCGGGAGACCTCCATCCGCAGGTCGCGGTTGAACTGGGCCCAGCCCGAGCCGCCCATGTCCGGGATGTGCAGGTAGCCGCACTTGCCGCCGCTCATCTCCCGTACCACCTCACGGCGTTTGGCCACCCAGTCCTGGTAGCGCAGCGGCCGCTCGTCGATCAGCGGGAGGACGGCGACCCGGCGCGGCGGCCCCGACTCGCCCTCGCCCGGGGTGAACGTCAGCTCCACCGTCGTCGCCCCCGCCCCCGCGAGCAGCGGGAACGGTCCGGTCACCGGGTCCACCGGACGGCCGTCCACGTGGGTGAGCACCGCGCCCTCCCGGATGCCGGTGCCCGCGAGCGGGGACCGCGCCTTGGAGTCGGACGAGTCGCCGGGCAGGATCCGCTTGACCGTCCAGCCGGCCTCCCGGCGCACGAGGTTGGCGCCGAGCAGGCCCTGGAAGCGCTGGTAGTGCGGCGGGCCCTCGTTGCGGCGGGCCGGGGTGACATAGGCGTGCGAGGTGCCGAGCTCGCCGAGGACCTCGCGGAGCAGGTCGGCGAAGTCGTCGGGGGAGGCGACCCGTTCGACCAGCGGACGGTACTGGTCGAGCACGCCGTCCCAGTCGATGCCGCACATCCCGGGGTCCCAGAAGTAGTCCCGGATGAGGCGGCCTGCCTCGGCGTACGACTGGCGCCACTCGGCGGGCGGGTCGACCTCGTGCAGGATGCGGCGCAGGTCGATCCAGACGGTGGTGTCGCCGTCGCCGGACTCGGTCGACGGAACGGCCCGCAGCTCGCCCTCGTCTATGACGACCAGCCGGCTGCCGTCGCCGCTGACCGTGAACCAGTCCAGGTGGTCCACGAGTTCGGACTTCTTCGCCTTGCTGATGTTGAAGTACTCGAGGGTCGGCCGGCCGCTGGTGTCGGCCGGGTTGACGAAGGTCTCGCCCAGCGCGCCCGAGATCGGCCAGCGCAGCCAGACCAGGCCGCCGCCCGCGACCGGGTACAGCGCCGAGTACTTGGAGGCGGTGACCGGGAACGGGGTCACCCGGCTCTCCAGGCCCTCGACCTCGACCGTCACCGCGCTGCCGTCGCCGGGCTCCTCCTCGTCCTCGACGGGGTCCAGGCCGCCGGCTGCCGGGCGTCCGTCCGGGTTGAGGGCGAAGGGGGAGGGGGTCGCGGAGGAGAGCGGGACCAGGTAGGGGCGGCAGCCGAGCGGGAACGACAGGTCGCCGGTGTGGACGTCGTACACCGGGTCGAAGCCGCGCCAGGAGAGGAAGGCGAGGTAGCGGCCGTCGCGGGTGAAGACCGGGTTCTCGTCCTCGAAGCGGCCGTTGGTGACGTCGATGACGAGCCGGTCGCTGATGCGGGCCATCTTGATCTGCCGCAGGGACCGGCCGATGCCCGGATGCGACCAGGTCAACCATGACCCGTCCGGCGAGAAGGCCAGATCACGGACCGGTCCATTGACCGACTGGATCAACTCGGTGACCACGTCGTCGGAGCCCGAGCCGTCAACGGAGTCAATGTCGGAGGGCTCGGAGGCATCAATCTCGTCAACCTGATCAATGTCGTCAACGTCATCAACGGATTCAACGGGTTCGGTAGAAGTCTCGACGACCTCGACCTCCTCGGTCACGTCGATGAGCAGCAGTCGGCCGTCGTGCGCCGCCACGGCCAGCCGTTCGCCCAGGGGGTCGGAGACCAGTTCGAGCACCCGGCCCAGCTTCCCGGAGGCCAGCCGGCGCGGTGGGCGGGCGCCGGTCGCCCGGGGCAGGTGGGCGATCTCGACGGCGTCCTCGCCCCCGGCGTCCGTGACGTACGCGATCTGCCCGGTCGAGCCGAGCATCTCCGGGAGCCGTACCCGTACCCCCGGCGTGTCGGCGATGGTGCGGGCCGGGCCGTCGCGGTGGGTGAGCCAGTGCAGGCTGCCGCGGACGACGACGGCGCTGGCCCGTCCCGTCTCGTCGACGGAGACGCCGTCGACGTGCTGGGCGGCCGGCACCTGGTAGGGGCGGCGCCCGGCCCGGGGCCCGGAGAGGCGTACGTCGAGCCTCCGGGGTGTCGCGTCCGGGCCGAGGTCGTCGACCAGCCACAGGTCGCCCGCGCACTGGTAGACGACCCTGGTGCCGTCGCTGGCGGCGTGCCGGGCGTAGAAGGCGTCGTGGTCGGTGTGCCGGCGCAGGTCGGAGCCGTCGTGGGCGCAGGAGTAGAGGTTGCCGACGCCCTCGTGGTCGGAGAGGAAGGCGATCCGGCCGCCGACGAACATCGGGGAGCACAGGTGGCCGCCGATGCCTTCGAGCAGCCGCTGCCCGTGCAGCCACAGCCTGCCCATGGCGCCGCCCCGGTAGCGCTTCCAGCCGGCCGGTTCGTGCGGCGGGGTGCCGGTGAGCAGCAGGGTCCTGCGTTCGTCCGCGATGTCGGCGACCTGGATGTCGGCGACCGGGCCCCAGGGCAGCTTGCGGCCCGGGTCGCCGTCGGGGGAGACCTTGTAGGCCCAGGTGAAATAGGAGAAGGGCTGCCCGTGCGAGGCGACCGCCAGGATGTCGGCCCTGCCGTCCGCGTCGGGCGGGGTCCAGCCGCAGACCTGGGTGTCGGCGCTGCCCCAGTAGGTCAGCTGCCGGCCGGGCCCGCCGTCGACGTCGACCAGGTGGATCTCGGGGACCAGGCTGCGCCAGCTGGTGTACGCGATCCGGCGGCCGTCCGGCGAGAAGCGGGGGTGGCCGACCTTGGTGCGGTCGACGGTGAGCCGCCAGGCGCGGCCCGGGGTGTCGAGCGAGGTCAGCCAGAGGTCGTCCTCGGCCACGAAGCACAACAGGTCTCCGCTGAGATGCGGCAGGCGCAGATAGCTCACCTCCCCATGCTTTTCCGGTGGCGGGGGGCCAGCAACTCGTGGGAACTCACGGATTTCCCGCTCACGTGAGACAACGCACGTACGAAACGGTTTCGTTTCTGTAGATCGCAGGGTATCTTCGAGACGTAAGCACGAAGGTGCCCATGGAGCAGTGAAGGGTGAGTGGCATGACTGAGGTCGCAACGGCGCGTCGCAGTCGCATCACGCCCGAGCGTGAGGCCGAGTTGTACGAGGCCGTGCTCGACCTGCTCCGCGAGGTCGGTTACGACGCCCTCACCATGGACTCCGTCGCCGCCCGCACCAAGTCCAGCAAGGCCACCCTCTACCGCCAGTGGGGCGGCAAGGCCGAGCTGGTGGCCAGGGCGGTGCGGTACCAGAAGCCGGGCGCCGCGATCGACGAGATCGACACCGGGTCGCTCCGCGGCGACCTGCACGCTCTCACGATGCGCTCGGACGACTGCGAGATGGAGCAGAACTCCGCGCTGATGCGGGGTCTCGCCATGGCGATCCACGGCAACCCGGATCTCCTGCAGGCGTTCAAGGAGCACCTGATCGAGCCCGAGATGGCCGGGTTCCGCCAGGTGCTGCAACGGGCGGTCGACCGGGGCGAGATCCGTGCCGACAACCCGGCGATCGACTTCGTGATGCACATGATGATCGGTGGATTCGCCGCTCGCTCCCTGATCGACGAGCAGCCGCCCACCCAGACCTTCCTGCTGTCGTACATCGACGCCGTCGTGCTCCCCGCCCTCGGCGCACCCGTCACCTGCTGACGACTCCCCGCAGCAAGCCCACCTGACGTCTCCGCTCACGTCGTCGGGCCGATCACCCCTGCCCCCACCGGGTTGATCACCCCTGCCCTGAATACCCCACGACCTGACCGGGAGTACGCCCTCGTGGCCACGTTCCTCTACAAACTGGGCCGGCTCGCCTTTCGGCGACGGCACTACGTCGCCCTCATATGGGTGGCGCTGCTGACCCTCGCCGGAGTCGCGGCCGCCTCGGCCCCCGCCGCCGGCTCCAGCTCGTTCTCGATCCCCGGCACCGAGGCCCAGAAGGCCTTCGACCTGCTGGACCAGCGCTTCCCCGGCTCCAGCTCCGACGGCGCCACCGCGCGCGTGGTCTTCAAGGCGCCGGCCGGCGAGAAGATGACGGACAAGCTCAACAAGGCGACCGTCAAGAAGACCGTGAAGGAACTGGCCGGCGGCTCGGAGGTCACCTCCGTCTCCGACCCCTACAAGCAGCACGCCGTCAGCAAGGACGGCACGGTCGCCTACGCCTCGGTGCGCTACGACGTCTCCGGTACGGAGCTCAAGGACTCCTCCCGCGACGCGCTGGAGACGGCCGCGCACGACGCCCAGAAGGCCGGGCTGACCGTCGAGGTCGGCGGTGACGCGCTCCAGGCCGGGGCCGAGGCGGGAGGCGCCGGTGAGGCCATCGGTCTCGCCATCGCCGCCGTCGTCCTCGTCGTCACCCTCGGCTCACTGGTCGCGGCCGGACTGCCACTGCTCACGGCGATCATCGGCGTAGGCATCGGCGTCTCCACCATCACCGCCCTCGCCAAGACACTCGACCTCGGCGACACCACGTCCACACTGGCGCTGATGATCGGTCTCGCGGTCGGCATCGACTACGCGCTGTTCATCGTCTCCCGCTACCGCGGCGAACTGGCCGAGGGCCGCGACCGCGAGGAGGCGGTCGGCCGCGCGGCCGGTACGGCCGGCTCGGCGGTGGTCTTCGCGGGCCTCACCGTCGTGATCGCGCTCGCGGGCCTCTCGGTCGTCGGCGTGCCGATGCTGACGAAGATGGGCCTCGCGGCGGCGGGCACGGTCGTGGTCTCCGTCCTCATCGCGCTGACCATGATCCCGGCGATGCTCGGCTACGCGGGCCGGCGGGTCAGGGCCGCGGGCGAGAAGCGCCGGACGCACGCCCATGCCACCCGCGAGGACAAGCCCGGCCTGGGCGCCCGCTGGGCGAGCTTCGTGGTCCGCCGCCCGGCGGTCGTGCTGCTGCTCGGCGTGGTCGGACTGGGCGCGATCGCCCTCCCGGCCACCCAGCTCGAACTGGGCCTGCCCGACGACGGCTCGCAGCCCACGTCCACGACCCAGCGCCGCGCGTACGACCTGCTGTCGGAGGGCTTCGGTCCCGGCTTCAACGGGCCCCTGATGATCGTGGTCGACGCCAAGGGCAGTGACACCCCCAAGGCCGCGGCCACCAGGGTGGCCGACGACATCAAGGGCCTCAAGGACGTCGTGACGGTGACCCCGGCGGCGTTCAACAAGGCCGGCGACACCGCGACGATCACGGTGATCCCGGACTCCAAGCCGTCCTCGGTGCAGACCGAGGACCTGGTGCACGCCATCCGCGACCAGGGTGCCGACGTCAAGGCCGACACCGGCGCACGGGTCCTGGTCACCGGCACCACCGCGATGAACATCGACTTCTCGCAGAAGCTCAACGACGCGCTGGTCCCGTACCTGGCGCTGGTGGTCGGCCTCGCCTTCCTCCTCCTCATCGCGGTCTTCCGTTCGATCCTGGTCCCGCTGAAGGCGGCCCTCGGCTTCCTGCTCAGCGTGCTCGCCGCGCTCGGCGCCGTCGTCGCGGTCTTCCAGTGGGGCTGGCTCGGCGGCCTGCTCGGCGTCGAGCAGACCGGCCCGATCATGTCGATGATGCCGATCTTCATGGTGGGCGTGGTCTTCGGCCTCGCCATGGACTACGAGGTGTTCCTCGTGACCCGGATGCGGGAGGCGTACGTCCACGGCGAGACGCCGGGCCAGGCCGTGGTGACCGGCTTCCGGCACAGCGCGCGGGTCGTGGCCGCCGCCGCGATCATCATGATGTCCGTCTTCAGCGGCTTCGTCACGTCCAGCGAGTCCATGATCAAGATGATCGGCTTCGGCCTCGCCATCGCCGTCTTCTTCGACGCGTTCGTCGTCCGCATGGCGATCGTCCCGGCAGTGCTCGCCCTGCTCGGCAAGCGCGCCTGGTGGCTGCCGAAGTGGCTGGACCGGGCGCTGCCCAACGTCGACGTCGAGGGCGAGGGCCTGCGTGCCCTGTCCGACGAGAACGCCGACAAGAACGCCGACAAGAACGCCGGCGAGGACTCCGGCAGGGACGACGAGGACCGGGAGCTGGTACGCGCCTGACGCAGGGCGCACGACAGACCGCCGGTGAGGGTCCGTGGGGACGGGGCGCCCTCACCGGCTTCCTCGTGCCGTGACCGCCCCGGCACCCCGCCCCGCGTTAACCACTCGCCGTCACTTCCCCCGCTTGGCTAGCGTGCCCCCATGACGACGACAGCCGCCACTGACGCCGACGCCGGGGACTCCGGTGCCCACCCTCGTTTCGCCGCCGCCCTGGAGGAACTCGGCCTCGGGGAGCTGACCTCGCGAATCCGGCGGTTCCCGGACGCGACCCGTACCGCGGCCGAGGCCGCCGCGGCGGTCGGGTGCGAGCTCGGCGAGATCTGCAAGTCGCTGATCTTCGCGGCCGACGGGGTGCCGGTGCTGGTGCTGATGGACGGGGCCTCCCGGGTCGACGTGGAACTGGTCCGCAAGGAACTCGGCGCCGAGAAGGTGACCCGGGCCAGGGCGGACGTCGTACGCGAGACGACCGGGTACGCCATCGGCGGCGTGCCGCCCTTCGGGCACCGGACACGCACGCGCGTGCTCGCCGACCGGGCGCTGCTGCGGCACGACGTCGTGTGGGCCGCGGCCGGCAACCCCCACGCCGTCTTCCCGATCGCGCCCGCCGCCCTGGTGGAGCACGCCGGGGCCACCGTCGTGGACGTGCGCGAGCCCACCGCGTGACCCCACTGGTCACCGCGGCCGTCCTCTTCGCCGCGGTCACGCACGCCAGTTGGAACGCGATCGCCCACCGGATCACCGACAAACTCGTCGGCTCCTCGCTGATCGCCGGCGGAGGCGTGCTGATCGGGCTGCTGCTGATGCCGTTCTCCGCCGTTCCGGCGGCCGGCGCATGGCCGTACCTGATCGCCTCCGGGGTCGTCCATGTCGCCTACTTCGCGCTGCTGATGCTCTCCTTCCGGCTCGGCGACTTCGGGCAGGCGTATCCGATCGCGCGCGGGACCGCGCCGCTCCTGGTCACGCTGTTCGCCGCCGTGTTCGCGCACGAGGTGCCGGACGCCCCGGCGGCCGCGGGCATCGCCGTGTCCTGCGCCGGGCTCACCGGGGTCGCCCTGTGGGGGTTGCGCGGCCGCCGCCCCGACTGGACGGCGATCGGGGCGGCCCTCGCCACCGGCCTGACGATCGCCGCGTACACCGTCCTGGACGGCCTCGGGGTCCGGGCCTCGGGATCCTCCGTGGGCTACATCGCCTGGCTGATGGCCCTGCAAGGGCTCGCCATCCCGGCGTACGCCCTGTACCGCAGACGCGGCGAACTGCTCACCGCGGCCCGCCCGTTCGCGGCCCTCGGGCTCTTCGGCGCCCTGCTCTCCGTCCTCGCCTACGGACTGGTCCTGTGGGCACAGACCCGCGCCGAGCTGGCACCGGTGGCCGCGCTGCGCGAGTCGTCGATCATCGTCGGCGCGGCCATCGGAGCGGTCTTCTTCAAGGAGCGCTTCGGGGTGCCAAGGATCGTGGCCGCGGGCCTGCTGGTCGTCGGGATCGGGCTGCTGCTGCACGCCGGTTGAGCGGCGGGGGAACCGTCGTCGGCCGAGTGCGGGCGGGATGCGCCCGGAGTTCCTTGCTGGTCGCGGGCACGTGGTTCCGCCGGCGTCCTGTCGGTCGACGTCCGCGGTATGACCACCGACGCCATGTTCTGATCAGGGCGGTCGCCGGTCAGCCTGCGGTACGACACAGAGGGGAGCGCGATGCGATGACAGCCGACGTGCGTCCGTTCCGGGAGTACAAGGTGGGCCTCTCGGGGCTGCAACGGTGTCACTCGCGGTAGCGCGGCGCGGGCGGGCGAGCACGCCGTTGACGAAGCGGACGAGCTCCGGCGACTTCTTCGAGACGGCGATGCCGTGCGGCTCGTAGGTGAACCGTGGGCCGGTGATGCGGGTGGTGGGGTCCTGGGCGGCTGAGTCCGGCGAGGACGTTGTCGGTGGTCGACACGGCGGCCGCGTTGCCCAGCTGCAGCTGTACGAGGCAGTCGGTCCAGTCGGCGACGGTCACCGAAAGCCGCCCTCCGGCGTCCGCGCCGTCAGGCACTCGTCGGCGGTGACGCGTTCATGCCGCCTTGCGGTTCCCTCCGTTGCGCAGGGCTCCATCTCCGGGACGACGGCCGTCATACGACCCGGGTACGTCCTGACGTTGACCGGATTCGGCCGGAATTCGCCTCCCTCCTGGCCGACTTGCCGTTGCCTTGACGAACCGTTCGACGGGCGTTCAGCCATTCGTCTGTGCCCAAGTTGTGTGTTCTCCATAAAGTCCCTGCGGATTGCGGAAGAAGGGACGCATGGGACTCATGGACACACCGCACGCAGTCCAGGCCCGTGGGATCACCAAGTGCTTCGGTGACGTCGTGGCGCTGGACGCCGTGGACCTGGACGTGACGCAAGGACAGATCCACGGCCTGGTCGGCCCGAACGGCGCCGGCAAGACGACCCTGCTCGGCCTGCTGCTCGGGCTGGCCGTCGCCGACGGCGGCCGGCTGGAGATCCTGGGCACCCCGGTCGAGCGGGCGCTCGCCGCTCCCGACGACGTCGCCGGCTTCGTGGACGCGCCCGGTCTCTACCCCTCGCTCACCGCCCGGCAGAACCTCGCCGCGCTGGCAGCGCTCCGCGGCCTCGACACAGGGGCTACGGGGAGCACGGGAACCGCAGGGGCCGCGGGGGGCACGGGGGCCACAGGGGGCACGGCGGTCGACGACGTGCTCGCCGAGGTCGGGCTCACCGACGTCGCCGACGACAAGACCCGCGGCTTCTCCCTCGGCATGCGCCAGCGGCTCGGGCTCGCCGCCGCCCTGCTCACCCGGCCCCGGCTGCTCGTCCTCGACGAGCCCTCCAACGGCCTCGACCCGGCCGGCAAGAGGCACGTGCACGGCGTCCTCACCCGGCTCGCCGCCGACGGCACCGCCGTGGTCCTCTCCAGCCACCGGATGGACGACCTGGAGGCGCTCTGCTCCGAGGTCACCATCCTCGCCACCGGACGCGTCGTCTTCTCCGGCCCGCTGACCAAGCTGGCCGCCGAGAACCGCGAACTCGACTACCGGCTGCGCACCTCCGACCCCGAGACCGCGCGCCGGCTCGCCGCCGCCACGGCCGGCATCCGGCTCGTCGACGACACCGGCCTCGGCGGTCTCGGCCTGCGGAAGGACCCGGACGTGCTCGTCGTACGCGCCCTGGTGCCCGCACTCGACCAACTCGTCGCGGAGGTCGTGCGGTCGGGCGTCGCGGTGCGCGAACTCGCCCCCGTCGTCTCCCCCCTCGAAGCCGCGTTCCTCGCCCTCACCGAGCACCAGGAGGCCGGACGATGACCGCGACCACCGCCACCGCCCCCACGGGCACCGCACCCGCCGCCGCCCGTCGTGTCCCGGTCTCGCGCGGTTACCGCTTCGAGCTGGTGAAGCTGGTCTCGCAGTGGCGGATCCGGCTGCTGGTGCTCGCCTGCTGGATCGCACCGGGGCTGTTCGTCGCGGGGGTCAGCCGGCAGAGCACGCTGCCCGCCGACACGCTCTTCGGACGCTGGATGCACGCGACCGGCTGGGCCGGACCGCTGGTGATGCTCGGTTTCGCGGGCACCTGGGCGCTGCCGCTGCTGACCTCGGTGGTCGCCGGTGACGTGTTCGCCGCCGAGGACCGGCTCGGCACCTGGCGCCACCTGCTGGTGGCGGTCCGCTCGCCCGCGCGGATCTTCGTGGCGAAGTCACTGGCCAGCCTCACCGTGATCCTGCTGCTGGTGGCCGGACTGGCCGCCTCCAGCACCCTCGGCGGGCTGGCGCCGGTCGGCAACCAGCCGCTCGTCGGCCTCGACGGCCACCTGCTGGCGCCCGGCGACGCGGCCGGCCGGGTCCTGCTCGCCTGGGTCGCGGCCCTCGCCCCGACCCTCTCCCTCGCCGCGATCGGACTGCTCGGATCGGTCGCCCTCGGCCGCTCCCCGATGGGCCTGCTGCTGCCCCCGATCGTCGCGCTCGCCATGTCGGTCGCCCAGATGCTGCCGCTGCCCGTCGCCGTCCGCCTCGCCCTGCCCGGCTACGCCTTCATCTCCTGGAACGGCCTGTTCACCAGCCCCGCCCAGCTCGCCCCGCTCCTCGTCGCCGTCGCGGTGAGCCTGGCGTGGGCGGTGCTCGCGACGGTCCTCGCCTATGTGCTGTTCGTACGGCGGGACTTCACCAACCCGGCCTACGACGGCTCCGGGCGCCGCGCGCTCACCCTCGGCGTGCTGCCGCTGGCCGCGCTGACCGCCGTCACCGTCGGCGCGGTCGCCGTGGCCACCCCGTCGACGGGCTCCGGGATCGAGCAGGACAAGGTGCAGAAGTCCCTCGCCACGGTCTTCGGCCACCTCTACCGGCTGCAGACCGAGCAACTGCACCGGCCCGCCGTCACCGAGGCGCAGCTGAAGGCCACGGCGGCGTGCACCAAGAGCGACGGCCAGACCGCGCAGGAGGGCGCGGGCAACGACTGGCGCTGCGTCGTGAGCTGGCACCTCCCGGGCGTCGCGGCGGTCACGGGGACGGCGATCTACCAGCTCGACATCACCTCGGACGGGCGGTTCGTGGCCGACGGCGACGGTCCCAAGGAAGTCAACGGCTACTTCCTGGTGCGGACCCCGACCGGCGACGCCCCGAATCCGCTGTGGCAGTTCGACGGCAACGTCGATCTGCTCGAAACCCAGTGAAGGGAACAGTTCCGTGCAGGTAACACGCCAGCGTCGGATCAGCGAGAAGAAACAGTTCAACCTCTTCGGCAGACGCGTCGGCCGCCGGGCCCTGCTGGTGACGTCCGGTATCGCGGTCGCCCTCGGCGTCACGGGCACCGCCGTCGCCTCGACATACCAGTTCGGCACCCAGCAGGTCGGCCAGACCACCGCCAACGGCCAGGTCGTTTCCGCCGATCAATACATCAACCCTTACGGCACCCGCAGCGTCATCAACGACGGCAAGATCATGTCGTCGGTCGTCAGCCCGGACGGCACCCACCTCGCCGCCTCGATCGCCGACGGCGACGCGTCCCTGGTCGTCGTGGACCTGGCGACCGGTCAGGTCACGCAGAAGATCGGCACCAACGCGGCCGACAACCTGCGCATCAGCAGCGGCGCGGTCGGCCAGGAGGGCCCCACCTACTCGCCCGACGGCAAGCAGCTGTGGCTCGGTCAGGCGAACGGCTACACGAAGTTCACCGTCAACGCGGACGGCACCCTCGCGAGCCCCACGGCCGTACCGATCGCGGCCGACGGCTCCAAGCAGGCGCTGGTGGGCGCGGCCGTGTTCTCGGCCGACGGCTCCACCGTGTACTCCGCGGTCAACGGTGAGAACAAGGTCGTCGCCATCGACGCGGCGACCGGCACGATCAAGCAGACCTGGGCGGTCGGCAACGCCCCGCGCGGCCTCGCCCTGGTCGACGGCAAGCTCTACGTCAGCAACGAGGGCGGGCGCCCGGCCAAGGCCGGCGACACCACCATCAACTCCTACGGCACCGACGTGGTCGCCGACCCGAAGACCGGCGCCAGCACCACCGGCACGGTCAGCGTCATCGACACCGCGGACCCGTCCGCCGCCGTCGGCACCGTCGACGTCGGCCTGCACCCGACCGCCGTGTACGCGAGCAAGGGCGCGGTGTTCGTCACCAACACCGCCGACAACAGCGTCTCGGTCATCGACAGCCGCAAGGACAAGGTCGTCCAGACGATCTCCACCCAGCCGTGGCCCGAGGCGTCCGTCGGCTACGAGCCGAACGCGGTGACGCTCACCGACGACGGCCGGCTCCTGGTGACCCTCGGCCGCGCCAACGCCGTCGCCGTCTACCGCTACACCTCCGCGCAGCAGCCCGCCCGCTACGTCGGCCTGGTCCCCACCGACTACTTCCCGTCGGGGATCACCGCCCTCGGCAAGAAGATCGTCGTCGCCAACACCCGTGGCATCGACGCGCTGCGCCCCGACGCCGCCGGTCACAACACGCACGACACCACGTCGAGCATCACCCAGTTCACGATGCCGAGCGACCAGGTCGTCAGGTCCGAGACGAACAAGGTGTTCAAGCAGAACGGCTGGACGTCCAACTCGGTCAGGACGGCCAAGAGCAACAGCCACAAGAAGGCCGTCCCGGTCCCGAAGCGGATCGGCGACCCGTCGACGATCAAGCACGTCTTCCTGCTCGTCAAGGAGAACCGCACCTACGACCAGGTCTTCGGCGACCTGCCGCAGGGCAACGGGAACTCCGCGCTCACCCAGTTCGGCGAGAACGTCACGCCGAACCAGCACGCGCTGGCCCAGCAGTTCGGCCTGTACGACAACTTCTACGACATCGGCACCAACTCCGCCGAGGGCCACAACTGGCTGATGCAGTCCGACAACCCGGAGTACACCGAGTCGTCGGCCGGCGAGTACACGCGCAGCTACGACACCGAGAACGACGTCCTCGGCCACCAGAAGACCGGCTTCCTGTGGACCGGCGCGCAGGCGGCCGGTCAGACCGTCAAGGACTTCGGCGAGTTCCAGTCGTACGAGAGCAAGCCGGCCGGCGCGACCTGGCAGAACCTGTACTGCGACAGCAAGAACATGGCTGCCACCGGGGCGCAGACCGCCTACCCCATCAAGACGGGCTCGGCGATCCCCTCGCTCAACGACGTGTCGGTGCAGGGCTTCCCGCTGTTCGACCTCGACGTCCCGGACATCTACAAAGAGCAGATCTGGAAGCAGGACTTCGAGAAGAACGGCCCGGCGAACCTGAACATGTTCTGGTTCTCCAACGACCACACCGGCGGCCCCGCGAACGCGGCCGCCGAGGTCGCCGACAACGACCTGGCGGTCGGCCGCATGGTCGACGAGATCACGCACAGCAAGTACTGGAAGGACTCGGCGATCTTCGTCGTCGAGGACGACTCCCAGGCCGGCCTCGACCACGTCGACGGCCACCGTGCCCCGGTCCAGGTCATCAGCCCGTACGCCCAGCACGGCACGGTCGACGACCACTACTACTCGCAGATCACCATGGTCCGCACCATCGAGCAGATCCTCGGGGTGCACCCGATGAACCAGCTCGACAGCGCGGCCACCCCGATGTACGGGGCGTTCACGGGCAAGGCGGACGACACCCCGTTCACCGCGGTCCCGAACCGGACCTCGCTGACCCTCGGCGTGAACCCGCAGCCGACCTGCGGCTCGGACACCCCGGCGGCCCAGGACGCCCGGGCGGCGGCCGCGCCGACGTCGGTCTCCGTCCCGGCGGCCGAGAAGACCGTCGCGGCGCAGTGGCGGACGTGGGCCTCGCATCAGCGGCTGACCGGCAAGAACGCCGTGCCGGACTACGCCAACCCCACCCAGATGAACCGTTACACCTGGTACCAGACCCACAACTGGACCAAGCCCTACCCCGGCGACAGGAAGATCTACTCGCCGAACGACGTACCGGGCGCCTACCTCCCGTCCGCGGAGAACGACGGCTGACCCGGCCCGCTCACGCGCAGGGGACCCCGGTCGGCGGACCGGGGTCCCCTGCGCTTTCCGGCACGCCGCCCGGACATCCGGCTGTCGCGCGCCGGGCGGCCCGCGGTACGCCAAGCTGGCTGCGGAACGTACGAGGACAGGGAGACGTCATGACCGACAAGCCGACCGTGGGCATGCTGGGCACCGGCATCATGGGCGCCGCGATGGCCCGCAACCTCCTCAGGGCCGGGCACACCGTCCGCGCCTGGAACCGCACCCGCGCCAAGGCCGAACCCCTCGCGGCCGACGGCGCCCAGGTCACCGACACACCGGCCGAGGCCGTCGAGGGCGCCGACGTCGTCCTGACCATGCTCTACGACGGTGCCACCGCGCTGGAGACGATGCGCGAGGCCGCGGGCGCGCTGCGCGCCGGGGCGGTCTGGGTGCAGTCGACCACCGCGGGCCTCGACCAGATCCCCGAACTCGCCGCGTTCGCCCGCGAGCACGGCCTGGTCTTCTACGACGCCCCGGTCCTCGGCACCCGCCAGCCCGCCGAGGCCGGCCAGCTCACCGTCCTGGCCGCGGGGCCCGAGCAGGGCCGGGAGACGGTCACGCCCGTCTTCGACGCGGTCGGCGCCCGCACGGTGTGGACCGGGGACGACGGTGCCTCGGCCGCCGCGACCCGGCTCAAGCTGGTCGCCAACAGCTGGGTCCTCGCGGCCACCGCGGCGACCGGCGAGGTGGTCGCGCTGGCGCAGGGTCTCGGCGTGGACCCGCAGCGCTTCTTCGACCTGATCGCGGGCGGCCCCCTCGACATGGGCTACCTGCGGGCCAAGGCCGGGCTGATCCTCGACGGCGGGCTGACCCCGCCGTCGTTCGCGGTGGACACCGCCGGGAAGGACGCCCGGCTGATCGTCGCCGCCGGCGCGAGCCACGGCGTGCGCCTGGACGTCGCCGAGGCGGCCGCCGAACGGTTCGCCCGCGCCGCCGCCCAGGGCCACGCCGACGAGGACATGGCCGCCGCGTACTTCGCCAGCTTCGAGGACCGGTAGCCGGTCCGCCGACGTGACGGTCCGGGTCCCCGAGGAGCACCCTGGAAGCAGCGATTCCGGAGGTGGACCCCATGATGAACATGATGAAGACCGCTGTGGGATGGCATGTCGAGATGGAGTTCCTGGAGGACGACACGCACACGCGTGCGGTGGCCCTGGTCCGGCTGCCCGACGGCACCGAGGTACGGGCGCACGGGCACGCGAGCCGGCACGAGTCCGACAGCAACCAGCCGAGAGTCGGCGAGGAGATCGCCGGCGCCCGCGCCCTGAACGAACTGGCCATGCAGTTGCTGAGCAAGGCGCACGGCGAGATCGACGCGCTGTCGGGGCGGCACTCGCACCCGATCAACGTGTGAGGAACGCGGGGGCGCGGGCGTACGCGGGGCGTGCGGGGCGGTTACGACAGCGCCGTGCGCACCGCGCGCACCAGCGCCTGCGCCCGCGGGTCCGCCGTCACGCTCTTGCGGAAGCCGTTGGTGACATAGCCGAAGGCGATGCCCGACCCGGGGTCCGCGAAGGCGAGCGCGCCGCCGCGGCCCGGGTGCCCGAAGGAGGCGGGGGAGAGCAGCGGGGACGCGCTGCCGTGCAGCATGTAGCCGAGCCCGAAGCGGGTGGAGACGACCAGCACCCGGTCGGGACCGGCCGACTGCTCGGTGCGGGCCAGCTCCACGGTCTCCGGGGTGAACAGCCGCGTGCCGCCGTCGACCTCGCCGATCAGGGCGGCGTAGAAGCGGGCCAGGCCGTCGGCGGTGGCGATGCCGTTGGAGGCGGGGAGGGCGGCCGCGCGGTAGCCGGGGTCGTTCTCGTCCGGCAGCGGGCTGATCGCGCCGAACGCCCGGCGGGTCAGCGACCCGTGGTCGGCGTACGCCTCGGAGACGGCCCGCTTGGGCCGGGTCCGGAGCGCGCCGGCGGTCGCGGGTGCCTCGACGGGCCCCACGCGCCCCACGCGTGCCTGCTCCGCCGCCGGGAGCCCGAGCCACAGCTCGGCGCCGGCCGGTCCGGCGATCTCGTCCGCGATCCACTCGCCGACGGTCCGCCCGGTCACCCGCCGCACCAGCTCACCGGTCAGCCAGCTGTACGTCTGGGCGTGGTAGCCGTGGTCGGTGCCCGGCTCCCACACCGGTGCCTGCGCCGCCACCGCGGCGGCGCCGAGGTCGGGGTCGGCGGCCTCCGCGGGGGTGAGCGGCCGGTCCAGCACGGGCACGCCCGCGCGGTGCGCGAGCAGGTGCCGCACCAGCGTCCGCTCCTTGCCGGCCGCCTTGTACTCCGGCCAGTACTCACCCACCGGCGCGTCCAGGTCCAGCTCGCCGCGCTGGCGCAGCAGCAGCAGTACGGCGGCGGCGACGCCCTTGGTCGCCGAGCGCACGATCTGGGCGGTGCCGTGCTCCCACGGCGCCTCGCCCGCGTCCCCGTCGACGTCCCGGGCACCGCCCCACAGGTCGACGACCCGGTGCCCGTCCCGGTACACGGCCACCGCCGCACCCCGGTCCCCGAGCAGCTCGAAGTTGCCCGCGAACGCGTCCCTGACCGGCTCGAAGCCCTCCGCCACAGTGCCGTGCACGTCCACGTTCACGTCCGGATCCCTCCACTCGCCGGTGACAGTGAGTGGAACATGGCCGCGGGACCTTGGATTCCTCGGTACGGCGTGGCCTTCGGCACGTTCCCGGGAGGGGAAGGGAGGTCAGCCGAGCACGATCGTGACCTCGATGTTCCCGCGCGTCGCGTTCGAGTACGGGCACACCTCGTGGGCGGCGTCCACCAGCTTCGCCGCGACGTCCCCGTCCAGCACCGGGAGCGAGACGCTGAGGGCGACGGCGAGGCCGTAGCCGCGCTGCTTGTTGGGGCCGATGCCGACCTTCGCGGCGACCGTGGAGCCGGTCAGGTCGTAGCCCGCGCGGTTGCCGACGAGGATCAGCGCGTTGTGGAAGCAGGCGCTGTAGCCCGCCGCGAACAGCTGCTCCGGGTTGGTGCCGTCGCCGTCCCCGCCCAGCGCCGGAGGCATCGCCACCTTGAGCTCGATCTGGCCGTCCAGACTGCTGACATACCCGTTCCGGCCGCCGTGCGCGGTCGCCTCGGCGACATACATGATCTTCGTCGGACGGGTGTCGACGGTGGCGCCTTCGATCACGGCGGGACCTCCCCCAGGGCGGAAACGGTGGTGGGCAACACAGGAGTGTGCAAGCACATCGTGCACAAGGTACCGACCGGTAGGAAGCCCTGGGAGGGGCAGGGGGTGGAAACCGTGGGTAACAGGAGCTGGCTACCCCGGCCGGGAGGCCGCCCTGCCCGCCCGCTCCGCGAGCTCCCGCAACTCCTCGCGCAGCCGCACCACGTCGGCCCCGTCGAGCCCGGTCGTCGTGAGCAGGGCGCCGGGGATGCGCGCCGCGCGCTCCCGCAGTTCCTCCGCGCGCTCGGTGCACGCGACGAGCACCGAGCGCTCGTCCCGCTCCGAGCGCTCCCTGCGCACCAGACCTGCCCCCTCCAGCCGCTTCAGCAGCGGGGACATCGTGCCGTAGTCGAGCCGGAGCGCCTCCGCCAGCTCCTTCACCGTGGTCTCGCCCCGCTCCCACAGCACGAGCAGCACGAGGTACTGCGGGTAGGTGAGCCCGAGGTCGTCGAGGAGCGGGCGGTAGGCGGCGGTCACGGCGCGCTGCGCGGCGTACAGCGCGAAGCACAGCTGGTCGTCCAGCCGCGGCGGCCCGGCGGCCGGCCCGGCGTCCTCTTGATGCGTCACGCGCCCATTGTCACGGATGCGCGGACGGGCGGGACGGTCGTCACGGAAACGCGTCATGCGCTCCCGTGCCCCGCCGCCACCCGGCCGCGACCCCGTCGTCACCCCGCCGTCGCCACGCGCGGGTCGAAACCGAAGGGCAGTTCCAGCCGGTGGGCGCGCATCAGGGCGTCGTCGCGGAGGAGTTCGGCGGTGGGCCCGTCGGCGGCGATCGTGCCGTCGCTCAGGATCAGGGCGCGCGGGCACAGCTCCAGGGCGTAGGGCAGGTCGTGGGTGACCATCAGGACGGTCACGTCCAGGGAGCGCAGGATGTCGGCGAGTTCGCGCCGGGAGGCCGGGTCCAGGTTGGAGGAGGGCTCGTCCAGGACCAGGATCTCCGGCTCCATGGCGAGGACGGTCGCCACCGCCACCCGGCGGCGCTGCCCGAAGGACAGGTGATGGGGCGGGCGTTCGGCGAACCCGGCCATGCCGACCCGGTCCAGGGAGGCACGCACGCGTGCCTCCAGTTCCGCGCCCTTCAGGCCGGCCGCCGCCGGTCCGAACGCCACGTCCTCGCGGACCGTCGGCATGAACAGCTGGTCGTCCGGGTCCTGGAAGACGATGCCGACCCGGCGCCGGATCTCGGCCATGTGCCGCTTGCCGACCGGCAGTCCGGCCACCGTCACGGTGCCCGTGCCGCCGCTCAGGATCCCGTTGAGGTGCAGCACGAGGGTGGTCTTCCCGGCGCCGTTCGGCCCGAGCAGCGCGACCCGCTCGCCGCGCGCCACGGAGAAGTCCACGCCGAACAGGGCCTGGTGCCCGTCCGGGTGGGCGAAGGCGAGGCCGGAGACCTCCAGGGAGGCGGGCGCGGGGGCGGGAACAGCGGTCACAGGGTCCATCCCAGCAGGCAGACGACAAGGGCCGACAGCGGCAGCGCGAAGGCGTACGACCACTGCGCCCGGGACGCGGTCACCTCGTCGATGACCGGCATCGAACCGGTGTAGCCACGGCTCACCATGGCCAGGTGGACGCGCTCGCCGCGTTCGTAGGAGCGGATGAACAGGGCGCCCGCGGACTTCGCGAGCACGCCCCAGTGGCGCACGCCCCGCGCCTCGAAGCCGCGGGACTCCCGGGCGATCCGCATCCGGCGCATCTCGTCGGTGATCACGTCGCCGTAGCGGATCATGAAGGAGGCGATCTGGACGAGCAGCGGGGGCAGCCTCAGCCGCTCCAGGCCGAGGAGCAGCGCGCGCAGCTCCGTGGTGGCCGCGAGGAGGACGGAGGTGGCGACGCCCAGCGTGCCTTTGACCAGAACGTTCCAGGCGCCCCAGAGGCCGTTCACGCTGAGCGAGAGGCCCAGCACGTCGACCCGCTCGCCCTCCGCGACGAACGGCATCAGCACCGCGAAGGCGACGAACGGCACCTCGATCAGCAGCCGCCTCAGGAGGAAACCGGCGGGCACGCGCGCGAGGTGCGCGACGCATGCGAGCAGCACGGCGTACAGCGCGAACGCCCACATCGCGGTGCGCGGGGTCGAGACCACGACGACCACGAAGGCGAAGGCGGCGGCGAGCTTGGTGTGCGGCGGGAGCGCGTGCACGGGGGAGTCCGCGTGCCGGTAGAGCCGGTGGGCGTGCCCCGCACCCATGTCAGAGCGCCTCGGGCGCGCTCGTACGGCGCCTGCGCACCGCCCAGAACACCGCGCTGCCCGCGACGACCGTCGTGCCGACGCCGATGACGCCCGCCAGGCCGCCGGAGAGCCGAGCGTCGGAGACGTCCTCGACGCCGTAGTCGGCGAGCGGGGAGCCGGCCGCGGCGTGCTCCTTCGTCCGCGTGTCGATGCCGTGGTCGTGGGCGACCTTCTCCAGGCCGTCGGGGCTGGCGGAGGCGTAGTAGCTGACGAACCCGGCGAGCACCAGGGAGGTCACCAGGCCGCTGATCCACAGCGTGCGCCGGGAGGTGCGCGCCGCCACGGGTGCGGCCGGCTCCGGCGCGTCGACCAGGGCGCCGTTCACGCGCAGCTTCAGCCCCTGGCGCAGGCCGCGCGCCCCGTACACCAGGTCGGGGCGTACGGCGACGACCGCGCCGACCGTGAGGGCGGTGATCGCGGCCTCGCCGACGCCGATGAGGACGTGTACGCCGATCATCGCGCCGGCCACCTTGCCCAGGGCGACGTCGGTGGTGCCGCCGACCGCGTAGAGCAGGGTGAAGGCGACCGCGGCGGCGGGCACCGAGAGCAGGGCGGCGACGAAGGCGGCGGCGGTCACCGAGCGCCGGCCGCGGGGGAGGACCTTCAGCAGGCCGCGGAAGACGGCGTACGCGACCACGGTCGTCACGATCGCCATGTCGGTGATGTTGACGCCGAGCGCGGTCAGCCCGCCGTCGGCGAACAGGATGCCCTGCATCAGCAGCACCACGGACACGCACAGGACGCCCGTGTACGGGCCGACGAGTATCGCGGCGAGCGCCCCGCCCAGCAGATGTCCGCTTGTTCCGGCCGCGACGGGGAAGTTGAGCATCTGTACGGCGAAGATGAACGCCGCCACCAGCCCGGCCAGCGGCGCCGTGCGTTCGTCGAGTTCACGGCGGGCGCCGCGCAGGCTGACCGCGAGGGCGCCGGCCGCGACGACGGCGGTGACCGCGGAAGTGGGGGCGTCGATGAATCCGTCAGGTACATGCACGGTTCGATTTTAGGGTCCTATTGCGAAGGTTTTGCAAGAGCAAGAAGGTCGTCACATCCGGAATCCCATGTGGGCGCGCAAGGGCTCCCGTGAGCGCATTCCGGAAAATGTGCGACATTGGATAAGAAAGCGGATGCACAGCTTTCGCACAGAGCACGGAGCGTAAAGGGCAGTCCGATGTCTGTAGTCGAGCAGTATGCGCGAGCCCACATCGTCACGGACGAGGACGCGCGGGACGAGCCGCCCGCGGTCCCCGTCGTCCTGCGCTACGACCCCGATACCGATCCGAGGGCGGTACAGGTCGGCCTGCCCGGCACGGACGAGTGGACGTTCTCGCGCTCGCTGCTGGAACAGGGCCTCAGGTCGCCCGCGGAGAGCGGTGACGTACGGGTGTGGCCGCTGGGCAGGGTCCAGGCCGTGGTGGAGTTCCACTCCGACCACGGCACATCGGTGGTGCAGTTCGAGTCGAAGGCACTGCTGCGGTTCCTCAGGCGCACCTACATGGCGACCCCCGTGGCCGGCTGAGGTTCTCCGCTACAGCGAAGACCCCAGCTTCAGCAGTGCCGCCACGATCGGGCCGGCCGTGTCGCCGCCGTGTCCGCCCGCCTGGACCACGCCCGCGGCGGAGAAGTCGCCGCAGTACGCGGTGAACCAGCCGTTCGGCTTCTTCTGGCCGTCGACCTCGGCCGATCCCGTCTTGGCGCCGCAGCTCGAACTCAGGCCCGACATCGCCTTCGCCGCCGTGCCGTACGCCGCCGTGTACTGCATGACCTCCTTCAGCTCCGACTGCGTCGTCGACGACATCGTGCGCGAGGCCTTCGCGATCGTCCGGTTGTCGATGCTCGGGGCGACCAGGTACGGCTGGTGGAAGGTGCCGGTGTCCACCGTGGCCGACACCGACGCCATGTTGAGCGGGTTCATGCGCACCCCGCCCTGCCCGATCAGCGAGGCGCCCATCTGCGCGCCGCTCTGCACCGGGACGGAGCCGTCGAAGGTCGGGACGCCGATGGCCCAGTTGTTCATGCCGAGGCCGTAGACCTGCTGGGCCTCGGTGGTCAGGTCGCTGTTGGACAGCTTCGGCGCGAAGTTGATGAAGGCGTTGTTGCAGGAGGCGCCGAAGCTCAGCTTGAACGAGCCCTGCTTGATCTCGGAGTCGTCGTCGTTGTGGAACGTCCACCCGGCGAGCTTGTACGTCTTCGGGCAGGGGTGCGACGCGTCCGGGGTGATGAGCCCCTTCTCGAACAGCATCGTCGACGTGACGATCTTCATCGTGGAGCCGGGCGCCAGGGAGCCCTGGAAGGCCACGTTGAAGCCGTGGCTGGAGTTGGCGACCGCGAGGACCTCGCCGGTCGACGGGCGCATCATCACGACCGAGGCGTTCTTCTGCGTGGTGACCTGCTTCTCGGCGGCCGCCTGCAGGGTCGGGCTGAGCGTCGTCTTCACGGTGCCCGGCGTGCCCTTGCTGAGCTCCAGGAGCGTCTTGTCGGAGAGCTTCTCCTTCTCGGACGCCTTGCCGCGCACCACGCGCAGCTCGACGCCCGCCTTGCCGCCGGCCTTCTTGCCGAACTTCTCCCGCAGCCCGTCGAGGACCGAGCCCAGCGACGGGTACTTGGCGGTGGTGATCTCCCCGCCGTCCCGGTCCAGCGCCTTGATCGGCGGGGTCCCGGACTCGCCGGTGACCAGGGTGTCGCCGTCCGCGAGGTCCGGGTGGACGACCGCGGCGTGCCAGTTCACCACCGGCTTGCCGTCGCTGGTCCGGCGGATCACGGTGAACGCGGAGCTGTACGACAGCGGCTTGCTGACGCCCTTGTAGGACACCGTCGCCTTCACGGAGAACGGGACCTTGTCGCCGGTGCGGGTGCCCTCGGTGAGGGTGACGCCCGTGACGTGGGCGTCCTTGGTGTAACCGGTGAGGAGCTTGACGCAGGCCGCGCTGTCGTCCGTGACGGCGGCGGCCTGGGTGACCTTGCCGTGCTGCCAGGACGACAGGAAGGTGCGCGCCGTCGTCCGCACCTCGGTGGCGGACAGCGGGCCGGTCTTGACCGGCTTGTGGTCGGCGGTCTTCGTCGACGCCGCGTCGGCCGCCCCGCCGCCGTACAGCGCGTAGAGGCCGAAGCCGGCGCCGCCGACGACCACGGCCATCATCCCGCCGATGACGGCAGGTCTCTTCTTCCGTCGCTCGACGACGCGCCTTCTCTTGCCCACAGCTCAGTTCCTCCGCGCACTTCCCCCGGGGTCCCCGTCGCCCCGTAGCCCTCACGCTCCCCAACGACGGCACCAGCCTAGAGTCCCGGCCTGTGGGAGTGACGTCAGCCACCGATCCGTAGCACACTCGCGACAATCGGTCCGGCCGCGTCGATGCCGTGGCCGCCGTCCTGGGTCATGGCCGCGGCCGCGACGTCGTCGCGGTAGCCGGCGAACCAGCTGTTCGACTTGGACTGGCCGTCGACCTCCGCCGACCCCGTCTTGGCGCCGATGCTGCCGCTCAGCCCGCGCATCACCCCGGCCGCGGTGCCGCTGGTCGCGGTGCGGTTCATCATGGCGCGCAGCTGTTCGCCCGTGGCGGGCGACAGGCCCTTCGCGGTGGCCAGTTCACGGCCGTCCAGCTTCTGCGGGACGAGTACCGGCTGGTGGAAGGCCCCCGTCTTCGCGGTCGCCGCCACCGACGCCATGTTCAGCGGGCTCATCTGCACCTGGCCCTGGCCGATCAGGTTGGCCGCGGTGTCCGGGCCGCCGGAGGCGGGGACCCGGCCGTCGAAGCTCGGGATGCCGACCTTCCAGTTGTTCTTCCCGAGCCCGAACCGGTCCTCGGCCTCCTTGGTGAGCGAGTCGACCTGCACCGAGTCGGCGTACTTCACGAACGCCGTGTTGCAGGAGCGCGCGAAGCTGTCCGAGAGGGTGGCCGTCAGGTCCGGCTGCAGTCCCTTGAGATTGCTGAAGGTCTGGCTCTGCCAGGTCGCGGTCGGCGGGCAGGGCGCCGGGCCGTTCGCCGACGTCAGGCCGGTGTCGATGAGAGTCGCCGCGCTGATGATCTTCATGGTGGAGCCGGGCGCCAGCTCGCCGAGGAAGGCCGCGTTGAAGCCGTCCTCGCGGTGGTTGGCCACCGCCAGCACCTCGCCGGTGCTGGGCTTGACGGCCACCACCGAGGACTCGGCGTACTTCGTCACCGCGGTCTCCGCGGCGGCCTGCAGGCGCGCGTCGAGCGTCGTCTGCAGCCTGCCGGCCTTCCCCTCCGCGAGGGTCAGCAGCGTGGTGTCGGCGGACTCCTCGGACGCGTGCTGGATGACCAGTTCCACGCCGGGGGTGCCGCCCGCCTTGTCGCCGTAGCGGCTGCGCAGCTCGTCCAGGATCGGGCCCAGGGACGGGTACTTGTCCTTGCTGAGGACCTTGCCGTTGCGGTCCACGGCCTCGATGGGCGGGCTCGCGGCCTCGCCGGTGGACAGGGTGTCGCCGCGCCGGAGCTCCGGGTGGACGACGGTCGGGTTCCAGTCGACGAGCGCGCGGTGCGTGGTCTCGCCGCGTACGACGGTCAGGCGGCTCTTGTAGGTGAGCGGTTTCGACTTCCCGCCGTAGGACACGGTCGCCTTCACGGTGTACGGCACGGTGGCGCCGGTCGCCTTGCCGGGCGTGATGTGCACGTCCTTGATGTGCGCCACGTCGCTGAAGGACGTGAGCACGGGTTCGGCGTCGGCGGAGTCGTTCGTGTACGACGCCGCGGTCACCGACTGGCCCTTCTCCCAGGCCGTGAAGAACTTCTGCGTGGTGTCCTTGATCTCGTCCTTCGTCGGCGGCCCGGTCCGCACCGCCGGTGTGCTGTCGCCGTGGAGTGACGACAGCACGTTGTAGGCGCCGTACCCGCCCCCGCCCAGCACGGCCGCGCAGACGCCGCCGATCAGGGCGCCCTTGACCCCCTTGCGCATGGTGCGAAAATCCCTCCCGTGAGCTTTTGCCGCATTTTGTGAACGCGTTCAAAAGCTGGTTGTGGCTCGCACTGTAGGTCGTTGTGGGGTCCCTGTGACAGGTGTTGACCCATTGTTGGCCGAACTGTTGGCCGAACGGAGATCAGGGATGTGGCTCAAACCCAGGTATCGAGCCACATACGTGAACGCCAGGAGTCGATCGGAATCGCCGTGCCCGTGTACAGCGGCCAGAAGTAGATGAAGTTCCAGGCGATCAGCAGCACCAGGACACCCGCGCTCGACGCGCCGACCAGCCGGCGGGTGTCGCTGGAGCCCGGCGGGCCGATGATCGCGCCGGCCATCATCGCCACCGCGAGACACAGGAAGGGCACGAAGACGACGGCGTAGAAGAGGAAGATCGTCCGCTCCTGGTACATGAACCAGGGAAGGTAACCGGCCGCGATGCCGCAGGCGATGGCGCCGGCCCGCCAGTCGCGGCGGAACGCCCACCGCCACAGGACGTAGGCGATCGCGAAGCAGGCCGCCCACCACAGCAGCGGCGTCCCGATCGCGAGCACCTCGCGGGCGCACTTCTCGCCGGCGTCCGACGGGCAGCCGTCCACACCCGGGGACGGCGACTCGTAGTAGTACGACACCGGGCGGCCCAGCACCAGCCAGGACCACGGGTTCGACATGTACGTGTGCGGCGACGAGAGGCCGACGTGGAACAGGTACACCTCGTGCTCGTAGTGCCACAGGCTGCGCAGCCAGTCCGGCAGGAACGTCCAGCTGCCGCCCTTGCCGTCGGTGGCCGCCCAGTTGCGGAAGTAGCCGCCGGTGCCGTCGGTGGGGGACAGGATCCAGCCGATCCAGGAGGCCAGGTAGACGACGATCGCCACCGGGACCGTCGCCAGGAACGTGATCCCCGTGTCGTGCGCCAGGGCCGCCTTGTACGGGTGCCGGGCACCGGCCACCTTGCGGGCACCCACGTCCCACAGGACCGCCATCACGCAGAACGCGGCCAGGATGTAGAGGGCGTTCCACTTGGTGCCGAGCGCGAGGCCCAGCATGAGGCCCGCCGCCCAGCGCCAGGGGCGCCACCCGAAGCGGAAGCCGTCGGCCACGTCCGCGTCCGGGCGGACCCGGCCGTCCGCGTCGGCCGGCAGCGCGGCCGCCAGCTTCGCCCGCGACCTGTCCCGGTCGACGACGAGGCAGCCGAACGCGGCCAGCACGAAGAACATCAGCACCCCGTCGAGCAGCGAGGTGCGGCTCATCACGAAGTGCAGCCCGTCCACCGCCATCAGCCCGCCCGCCAGGCAGCCCAGGAAGGTGGACCGGAACATCCGGCGCCCGATCCGGCACAGCAGCAGCACGCTCAGTGTGCCGAGCAGGGCGGTCATGAACCGCCAGCCGAACGGGTTGAAGCCGAAGATCAGCTCCCCGAGCCCGATGACGTACTTGCCGACCGGCGGGTGCACGACGTACGCCGCGTCCACCGGGATGCCGACGTGGCCGGCCTTCTGCAGGATCAGGTCGTTGGCGTTCTTGTCCCAGTTGACCTCGAAACCGCGGTGGACGAGCGCCCACGCGTCCTTCGCGTAGTACGTCTCGTCGAATATCACCGCCTTGGGGCTGCCCAGGTTCCAGAACCGCAGCAGGCCCGCCATCAGCGTCACGAGGAGCGGACCGCCCCAGCCCGACCAGCGGGTGATCCGCTCGGCGAGCACCGGGGGCACCCCCAGGGCGAGCCACAGCCGGGAGCTGGGCTCGGCGTACGGCGGCACCAGACGGTCGACGACGTCGGCCTGCGCGCCGGAGCCCGCCGCGCCTCTGCCACCGGCGGGGTGCACCGTGTGCACCGGGCTCGCCGTGTAGCCGAACCGGCGCAGCCGCTGCTGCCACGTCGGCCGCTCGTCGAGCGCTGCCTGGCCCTGCCGGGTGTCCGTGGAGGAGGACGCGGTACTGGTCACCGCGCCATCGTAGGGAACCGTTCTGTGTGAGTCCCGTGCAATGGGGCTTCGCGGTGGGTTCCTTTGCGTTCACCGCTCCAGGGGTCCGCCGGGGACGGCGCTGTCGGTGGCGGCTGGGAGGATGGAGGGGTGACTGGAACCCTTGTCCTCGCAGGCACCCCCATCGGCGACGTCGCGGACGCGCCGCCCCGGCTCGTCGCGGAGCTGACCGGCGCCGACGTGATCGCGGCCGAGGACACGCGCAGACTGCGGTGGCTCACCCAGGCGCTGGGCGTGACGCCCAAGGGGCGCGTGGTGTCGTACTTCGAGGGCAACGAGGCGGCCCGCACACCGGAGCTGGTCGAGGAACTCGTCGGCGGCGCGCGCGTGCTGCTCGTGACCGACGCCGGGATGCCGTCCGTCTCCGACCCCGGCTACCGGCTGGTCGCCGCCGCCGTGGAGAAGGAGATCCGGGTCACGGCCGTCCCGGGGCCGTCCGCCGTGCTCACCGCGCTCGCGCTGTCCGGGCTGCCCGTCGACCGGTTCTGCTTCGAGGGCTTCCTGCCGCGCAAGGCGGGCGAGCGCCGCTCCCGCCTCCAGGAGGTCGCCGAGGAGCGCCGCACCCTCGTCTACTTCGAGGCCCCGCACCGCCTCGACGACACCCTCGCCGCCATGGCCGAGGTCTTCGGCGCCGAGCGGCGGGCCGCCGTCTGCCGTGAGCTGACCAAGACGTACGAGGAGGTACGGCGCGGTCCGCTGGCCGAGCTGGCGGTGTGGGCCGCCGACGGGGTGCGCGGCGAGATCACCGTGGTCGTCGAGGGCGCGCCCGAGCGCGGGCCCGAGGAACTCGACGCGGCGGAGCTGGTGCGGCGGGTGCGGGTGCGGGAGGAGGCCGGCGAGCGCCGCAAGGAGGCGATCGCGGCGGTGGCGGTGGAGGCGGGGATTCCGAAGAGGGTGGTGTTCGACGCCGTTGTCGCCGCGAAGCGTGTTGATGGCTGAGGTCGGTTTTCGGAGCGCCGTCGTGGTTGCTCCTGTGTAGTCGTGTGCGGGGTGCTGGGGGCTGGTCGCGCAGTTCCCCGCGCTCCTGAAAGGGGCGCTCGGGTCCCGGCGGTCCCAGGGGGCGCTCCTTGATCTCTGAGCGGGTCGCTTCTCGGCTGAGCGTGCGCCCCTGACCTGCGGCGATGTGTCCTCTGAGCGGGGAGCTTCTCCTCTGAGCGCGCGCCCCACGGGACGGTAAAGCAAGGGCGGGAAACGCAAAGCCCAGCCCTGTGCGGGGAGGCCGATTTGGCAAGCAGAATCCAAATCGCCTCCAACACTCGGCAGGCCTGTCGCATTCGCGTCGGTGAAGGCGTCCACTGGTCAGCAGGGACGCACCCGTCCCTCACCCCCAATGGGATTCCGGGGGGAATCCCCGCGCCGGGGGTGCGTGCTTGTCCGAGCGGACAAGAGGAGCTGGCATGAGTGAGATCGCAGGGCAGACCGGCCTCCGCGGTGCGGCCACAGCCGTCGTCCACGAGTCGTATTCCTTCGCCTGCATGCGATGCGGGCACGGCTGGGAGCAGTCGTACGAGATAGAGCACCACACCGACGCCGACAACCACGAGTTCGTCAAGTACGTGACGAACGGCCGGGTCGTCCCGTCACCGCTGAGCCGGCCCTCGTGCCAGAACTGCGACGGCCAGGTCCTGCGGATCATGCGCGCGGGGCAGGTCTCGTCGGTGCGGAACGCCGCGCAGCGGTCGCATCAGCCGTCGGCGCGGGAGCGTTCCGTCGGGCAGGACGGTACGGAGACCGGGCCGGCCGCGGCGGTGACGGAGGCCTCCGCGGAGGCCAAGGCGGTGCACCACTGGCACCTGTCCGATCTCCTGCATCCCTTCCAGCGCAAGGCGAGCTGATACGGGCCCTGGGCGTGGGTCCGGCGGGCATGCCCCTTTCGTAGGATCGGGGCATGCCTTCGAACGCCCCCGGTACGGCCTCCCGCACGGCCGACAAGAACACGGCGCCGCCGCTCCCGGAACCGCTCCGGGTGCCCGTCGCGGACTCCCACACCCACCTCGACATGCAGTCCGGCACGGTCGAGGAGGGCCTCGCGAAGGCCGCGTCGGTGGGCGTGACGACCGTCGTCCAGGTCGGCTGCGACATCAAGGGCTCGCGGTGGGCGGCCGACACCGCCGCCGCGCACGAGAGTGTCCACGCGACCGTCGCCCTGCACCCCAACGAGGCCCCGCGCATCGTGCACGGGGACCCCGACGGGTGGTCCCGGCAGGGGGCCCGGGCCGGGGGCGGGGACGCCGCGCTGGACGAGGCCCTTGCGGAGATCGACCGGCTGGCCGGGCTGCCCCAGGTCAAGGGCGTCGGCGAGACCGGCCTCGACTACTTCCGCACCGGGCCCGAGGGCAAGGCCGCCCAGGAGCGCTCCTTCCGCGCCCACATCGAGATCGCCAAGCGGCACGGCAAGGCCCTCGTCATCCACGACCGCGACGCCCACGCCGACGTCCTGCGCGTCCTCAAGGAGGAGGGCGCCCCCGAGCGGACCGTGTTCCACTGCTACTCCGGGGACGCCGAGATGGCCGAGGAGTGCGCCCGCGAGGGCTACTTCATGTCCTTCGCCGGCAACGTCACCTTCAAGAACGCCCAGAACCTGCGGGACGCGGTGGCGGTGGCCCCCCTGGAACTGCTCCTCGTGGAGACCGACGCGCCCTTCCTGACCCCGGCGCCGTACCGCGGACGGCCCAACGCCCCGTATCTCATTCCGGTCACGGTGCGGGCGATGGCGGCCGTGCGCGGCATCGACGAGGACGCGCTGGCGACGGCCCTGGGCGCGAACACGGCCCGCGCCTTCGATTACTGAGGGTGCATCGATCATAACTGGCGCATAACGCTCACGGGGCCGCACCTTCGGTCCGCTCGCGACCGTGCGTAGTCGTGCCGCTTTGGAGAGTGACGGGTGCTCCGCTAGGTTCTGGGGGCCCGATCCGGACCCCTCTGGCCCTCTGGAGCGTGTCGGCGTGAGCGCATCGCAGTACGAGACGTCTGGGACGTACGACCCCTATGACGCGCCCGGAGTGCACGGCGCACAGGAGATGTACGGCGTGTACGACGCCGAGACGCTGGGATACGGCGCGCCGTACGGAACGGCGTCCGAGACGGCGTACGGGACGGCGTACGGGGGTGACACGTACCGCCCGGCGTACGAGGCCGCGGCGCAGGCGCACGTGAGTGAGCCGGTGCTGCCGCGGCAGGGTGAGCGCGGTGCGCAGGGCGAGGCGCGCGAGGCGGGTGCGCGCGCCGTGGCGGGGCGCCGCGCCGCGCGCCGGCGGAGGGCGCGGTACTCCAGGCGCCCGGAGTCCGCCGTGCGCCGTCTGCTGCCGCAGGCGCTCGTCGTCGCGTTCCTCGCGGGCGGCACCACCGCGTTCCTCGCCAAGGACAAGGCGATCGAGCTGACCGTCGACGGCAGGCCGCGCACCCTGCACACGTTCGCCGACAATGTGACCGGCCTGCTCACCGAGGAGGGAGTCCCGGTCGGCGCGCACGACGTGGTGGCGCCCGCCCCCGGCACGGCGCTGGCCAGCGGCGACGAGGTCGCGGTGCACTACGGCCGGCCCGTGCGGCTCACGCTGGACGGCGAACGGCGCGAGGTGTGGACGACGGCGCGCACGGTGGACGGGGCGCTCCGGCAGCTGGGGGTGCGTGCCGAGGGCGCGTATCTGTCGGCCTCGCGCTCCCAGAGCATCGGACGCGCCGGGCTCGCGCTCGACGTCCGCACCGAGCGCACCGTCACGATCCTGGCGGACGGCCGGACCCGGACCATCCGCACCAACGCGGCGACCGTCGGCGAGGCCGTCGAGGAGGCCGGGATCACCCTGCACGGCCAGGACACCACCTCCGTGCCCCGGTCCGGCTTCCCGCGCGACGGGCAGACGGTGACCGTGCTGCGCGTCACGGGCAGCAGGGAGGTGCGCGAGGAGACCATCCCGTTCGAGGTGCAGCAGACGCCGGACCCGACGGTGTTCAAGGGCACGGAGGTGGTCGAGCGGGCCGGACGGCCGGGGTTGCGCCGTGTGACCTATTACTTCCGCTCCGTCAACGGAGTCCGCGAGAAGCCCCGCCGCGAGACGTCCGAGGTGGTGCGGAAACCGCGCACGCAGCTCGTGAGGGTGGGGACCAAGCCGCACCCCGACTCCGTGAAGGGCGCCGACGGCCTGAACTGGCACGGTCTCGCCGCGTGCGAGTCCGGCGGCCGCCCGCACGCGGTGGACCCCTCCGGGACGTACGGCGGGCTGTACCAGTTCGACACCCACACCTGGCACAGCCTCGGCGGCAGCGGCCGTCCGCAGGACGCCTCGGCCGAGGAGCAGACGTTCCGCGCGAAGAAGCTCTACGTGAGCCGCGGCTCCACACCCTGGCCGCACTGCGGGGCGCGGCTGCACAGGTGACCGAGGCAGCCGAGCTGACCGAGGTGAGCGAGGTGACCGGCGGAAGGCGGCCCCGGCGGCCCCGTACCCTTGTCCCGTGAGCAGCCCCACCCCCGACGCCCTCCTCGGCCCCGCCGACATCCGTGAGCTCGCGGCAGCGCTCGGTGTGCGCCCGACCAAGCAGCGCGGTCAGAACTTCGTGATCGACGCCAACACGGTCCGCCGTATCGTCCGCACCGCCGAGGTCCGCCCGGACGACGTCGTCGTGGAGGTCGGCCCGGGACTCGGGTCCCTCACGCTCGCGCTCCTGGAGGTCGCCGACCGGGTCATCGCGGTCGAGATCGACGACGTGCTGGCCGGCGCCCTGCCCGCGACGATCGCGGCGCGCATGCCGGCGCGCGCGGACCGGTTCGCGCTGGTCCACTCCGACGCGATGCACGTCGCCGAGCTGCCCGGCCCCCCGCCGACCGCGCTGGTCGCGAACCTCCCCTACAACGTCGCCGTGCCCGTCCTCCTCCACATGCTGGAGACCTTCCCGAGCATCGAGCGGACGCTGGTGATGGTGCAGTCCGAGGTCGCCGACCGGCTCGCCGCCGGACCCGGCAACAAGGTGTACGGCGTGCCGTCGGTCAAGGCCAACTGGTACGCCGAGGTGAAACGCGCCGGTGCCATCGGGCGCAACGTCTTCTGGCCCGCCCCGAACGTCGACAGCGGCCTCGTCTCCCTCGTCCGGCGGGCGGAACCGCTGAAGACGACCGCATCGAGGCGCGAGGTCTTCGCGGTGGTCGACGCGGCGTTCGCGCAGCGCCGCAAGACCCTGCGGGCGGCGCTCGCCGGCTGGGCCGGGTCCGCGGCGGCCGCCGAGGCGGCGCTGGTCGCGGCCGGGGTCTCGCCGCAGGCCCGCGGGGAGGCGCTGACGGTCGAGGAGTTCGCGAGGATCGCAGAACACAAGGAGCCCGGTAAGTGAGCGTCACGGTTCGCGTCCCCGCCAAGGTCAACGTCCAGCTCGCGGTGGGTGCCGCGCGCCCCGACGGCTTCCACGACCTGGCCAACGCCTTCCTCGCCGTGGGCCTCTACGACGAGGTCACGGTCACGCCCGCCGACGAACTGAGCATCACGTGCGAGGGCCCGGACGCCGCCGAGGTCCCCCTCGACCGCACCAACCTCGCCGCCCGCGCCGCGCTCGCGCTCGCCGGGCGCCGGGGCATCGAGCCGGCCGTGCACATCCACATCGCCAAGGACATCCCGGTCGCCGGCGGCATGGCCGGGGGGAGCGCGGACGGGGCAGGCGCGCTGCTCGCGTGCAACGAGCTCTGGCAGGCGGGCGCCTCCCGCGCCGAACTCCTCGCCATCTGCGCCGACCTGGGCAGCGACGTGCCGTTCAGCCTGGTCGGCGGCGCCGCCCTCGGCACCGGGCGCGGCGAGCGGCTGACCGCGCTCGAAGTCGGCGCCACCTTCCACTGGGTGTTCGCGATGGCCGGGCGCGGGCTGTCCACCCCGGCCGTCTTCCGCGAGTTCGACCGGCTCGCGGAGGGGCGCGACATCCCGGAGCCGGTCGCCTCCCGCGACCTCCTCGACGCCCTCGCCAAGGGCGACCCCGACGCGCTCGCGGCCGCCGTCTCCAACGACCTCCAGCCCGCCGCGCTCTCCCTCTTCCCGGAGCTCGCGGACACCCTCGACGCGGGCCGCGCGGCCGGCGCGCTCACCGCGCTGGTCTCCGGTTCCGGTCCCACCACGGCGTTCCTGGTCCGCGACACCGCGTCGGCGCAGAAGGTCTCCGAGGCGCTGCTCGCCTCCGGCACCTGCCGCACGGTGCGCACGGCGCCGGCGCCCGCGCCGGGCGCGACCGTGCTCACGGCGGACCGGACCGCCCGGTCCGTGTAGCCTGAAACTAGGTCTGACCTGCGGAAATGTGAAGATTCGGTGCTGTTACCTACTTCACGGTAACTGGATTTTCGCAAATGCGCCCCAGGGTCCCTTTCGCGCCATCTGGCTCATGGTGACGGCTGGCATGATCGCCATCCCCGCCCTCTGTTACCGGCGGTACCTCGTGTGCGCGGCGACGACGTGTCCGTGCCACGTAGAGAGGACATTTCCATGGGGCACATGGACCACTTCAGCGCCGGATGGGTCACTCCCGTCTTTTCCTACGCGATGGCCTGCGTCGGCTCGGCGCTGGGACTGCGCTGCACCGTCAGGGCACTGGAGGCGGAAGGCGCCTCGAAACGGAACTGGCTGACACTCGCCTCGTTCGCCATCGGGTCCGGCATCTGGACCATGCACTTCATCGCGATGATGGGCTTCTCCGTGGAGGGCACGCCCATCCGCTACGACATCCCGCTGACCGTGCTCAGCCTCGTCATGGCGATCGCCGTCGTCAGCGCCGGCGTCTTCACCGCCGGATACGGCCGTTCACGCGTCCAGGCGGTGCTGCTCGGCGGCCTGGGCACCGGGCTCGGCGTCGCCGCGATGCACTACACCGGCATGGCCGCGCTCAACCTGCACGGCTCGGTGGGCTTCGACCCGCTGATGGTCATCGCGTCCGTCGCGATCGCCGTCGTCGCGGCCACCGCGGCGCTCACCCTCTCCCTGGTCGTCCGCGGACCCGTCCTGGCCACGCTCTCCGCCCTCGTCATGGGGCTCGCGGTGAGCAGCATGCACTACACGGCGATGTACGCCGTCAGCGTCAACCTCAGGCCCAGCAGCGCCGAACTGCCCGGTGCCACGGCCACCGAGTTCCTCTTCCCGCTCGCGGTGCTGCTCGGCTCGTTCCTCTTCCTCGCCTCCGCGTACGTGGCGCTGTCCCCGACCGGCAAGCGCCACGAGTCCGCGGTCGCAGCGGAGTTGCTGCGCGAGGTCGAACTGACCACGGCCTGACCGCCGTTCCCCACTGCCGCCACCCCCCACACCTCCTCGACACCCTCACCCCGTCCGGGAACGCGCGCCCTCGGCCCGCCGGTTCCCGGGCGCGCCCCTCCCCGAACGAGGTCCCCATGCGCGTTCGCCGTACCACCGAACGACTCCGCCCCAGATCCGTCCGCGCGAAGATCGTCGCCCTGCTCATGCTGCCCGTCGTGTCGCTGATGGCCCTGTGGGCGTACGCCGCCGTGACGACCGTCGCCGCGATCGGCGACACCGAGCGGGCCAAGGACGTCAACGCCCAGCTCCTCACCCCCGTGGCCGACTTCGTGACCGCGCTCCAGGGCGAGCGGACCGCCGCCACCCGCTACGCGGCCGCCCCCGGCGCCCGTTCCCTCGCCGCGCTGAAGACCGCCAGGGCGGCCACCGACGCGGCGCGGACGAAGCTCACCGACGGCATCAACGCGTCCACCTCCGACGCGGCCCTGCTCAACTCCGCGCTCCCCGACCGGATCGACCGGCTGTCCACCGCCGCGGACTCCGTCGGCACCGTGCGCGCGGAGACCGCCCAGAAGGGCGCGGCGCAGCAGGCCTACACCCAGTACACCGCCGTCGTGGAGCGCGCCTTCGCCGTCACCGGGGCGCTCACCGGGGAGAAGGGCACCGACTCCGCCTCGCAGACCCGGGTGGTGCTCGAACTGGCACGCGCGCGTGAGGCGTTCGCCCGCGAACAGGCGCTGCTCGCCGCGGGCGAGGCGGTCGGCCGCCTGACCCAGCGGGAGTACACCGCGTTCGTCGGCGCGGCAGCCACCCACCGCGAGCTGCTGGAGCCCGCGGTCGCCGACCTGAAGGCCGCGCACAGGCGGGCGTACGACGAGATCCTGGACGGCGCGGGGTACCGGCGGCTGGCCGCCGTGGAGGACCGGGTCGAGGCCGCGGGGCCGGGCGCCGACGCGGTGTCCGCGGCCACGCTGTCCGGCTGGGACGGCTCCGCCACCGGCGTGCTCAGGGCACTGACGGCGGCCGAGGAGGGCGCCGGTACGGGGGCCACGGCCAAGGCCGCCACGTTCGGCTGGTCCACGCTCGGCGCGTCCGGCGTCGCCGTCGTCCTCGGCCTGGTCGGCGTCCTGCTGTCGCTGCTGGTCTCGGTGGGCGTCGGCCGCGGCCTGATCGTCGAACTCCTCGACCTGCGGAACTCCGCCCTGGAGGTGGCCGGCCGCCGCCTCCCGCAGGCCATGCGCAAGCTGCACGCCGGGCAGGGCGTCGACATCGACGCCGAGGCACCCATGCGCCGCCTCGTCGGCGACGAGCTCGCCCAGGTGGGCACCGCCCTCACGGCCGTCCAGCGCGCCGCCCTGAAGGCCGCCTCCGAGCGCGCCGAGCTCCTCAGCGGCATCTCCGGCGTGTACGTCAGCCTCGCGCGCCGCAGCCAGGTGCTGCTCCACCGCCAGCTGGACCTGCTCGACCGGATGCAGCGCCGCCAGCAGGACCAGACCGAGCTGCACGACCTCTACCGCGTCGACTACCTCGCCACCCGCATGCGCCGCCACTCGGAGAGCCTGCTCATCCTCTCCGGGATCGCGCCGGGCCGCGGCTGGCGGGACCCGATCCCGCTGGCGGACGTGGTGCGCGCCGCCGTCGCCGAGATCGAGAACTCCGCGCGCGTGCAGATCTGGGCCGTACCGCGCGTGTCGGTCGCCGGCGGCTCGGTGGCCGACGTGATCCACCTGATCGCCGAACTCGTCGAGAACGCGGCCGCCTTCTCGCCCCCCAGCACCAAGGTGCAGCTGCGTGCCGCGCGGATGCGCGAAGGCCTGCTCGTCGAGATCGAGGACAGCGGCTTCGGCATGAACGAGGAGGCGATGGCCGAGGCCAACGGCAAGATCCAGTCCGCCAGGGTCGACCTCCTCGACGCCAAGCAGATAGGGCTGTTCGTGGTCAACCGGCTGCGCGAGCGGCAGGGCCTCAGGGTCGAGCTGCGCCCCTCGCCGAACGGCGGGGTCACGGCCGCGGTCCTCATCCCCGAGAACCTCATGCGCGACGACATGCCGGTCGGCGAGCAGACCGCCGCGAGCGGCCGAGGCCTCGCCCCGGCGGCCGCGCTGATCCACCGCCGGAGACTGGGCGAGGCGGGCGCCTGAAGCCCCGGACACCCGACGAGCCGCACGCACGCGTGCGCGCGTGCGTGCCGAAGGCGGCTCGCGGCCGGACGGTCTCTCCGCGCGCATTACGCTGGGAGGCTGACCGTCCCCGTGCGCAGGAGTGAAATGGCCGTCAACCTGGTCAATGTCGAGAACGTCAGCAAGGTCTACGGCACCCGTGCCCTGCTGGACGGCGTCTCGCTCGGCGTGTCGGAGGGCGACCGCATCGGCGTGGTGGGCCGCAACGGCGACGGCAAGACCACCCTCATCCGGATGCTCGCCCGGCTGGAGGAGGCCGACACCGGCCGCGTCACGCACTCCGGCGGCCTGCGTATCGGCGTCCTCACCCAGCACGACTCCCTCGACCCGGCCGCCACCGTCCGCCACGAGGTCATCGGCGACATGGCCGACCACGAGTGGGCCGGCAACGCCAAGGTCAGGGACGTCCTCACCGGCCTCTTCGGCGGCCTGGACCTGCCCGGCTTCCCCAAGGGCCTGGACACCGTCATCGGCCCGCTGTCGGGTGGCGAGCGGCGCCGCATCGCGCTCGCCAAGCTGCTCATCGAGGAGCAGGACCTGCTCGTCCTCGACGAGCCCACCAACCACCTCGACGTCGAGGGCATCTCCTGGCTGGCCAGGCACCTGCGCGAGCGCCGCTCGGCCCTCGTCTGCGTCACCCACGACCGCTGGTTCCTCGACCAGGTCTGCACCCGCATGTGGGACGTGCAGCGCGGCGCCGTCTACGAGTACGAGGGCGGCTACTCCGACTACGTCTTCGCCCGCGCGGAGCGCGAGCGGATCGCGGCCACCGAGGAGACCAAGCGGCAGAACCTGGTCCGCAAGGAGCTGGCCTGGCTGCGCCGCGGCGCCCCCGCCCGTACCTCCAAGCCGCGCTTCCGGGTCGAGGCCGCCAACGAGCTGATCAAGGACGTGCCGCCGCCGCGCGACACCTCCGAGCTGATGAAGTTCGCCTCGTCGCGGCTCGGCAGGACCGTCTTCGACCTGGAGGACGTGACCGTCCAGGCCGGACCGAAGGTGCTGCTCAAGCACGTCACCTGGCAGCTCGGCCCGGGCGACCGGATCGGCCTGGTCGGCGTCAACGGCGCCGGCAAGACCTCGCTGCTGCGCGCCATGGCCGAGGCCGCCCGGACGGAGGGCGAGGCGCAGCCGGCGGCCGGGCGGGTCGCCGTCGGCAAGACCGTGAAGCTCGCCTACCTCTCCCAGGAGGTCGCCGAGCTGAACCCGGCCACGCGGGTCCTGGAGGCCGTCCAGCAGGTCCGTGAGCGCGTCGACCTCGGCAAGGGCCGCGAGATGACCGCCGGGCAGCTGTGCGAGACGTTCGGCTTCAGCAAGGAGAAGCAGTGGACGCCGGTCGGCGACCTCTCCGGCGGTGAGCGCCGCAGGCTGCAGCTGCTGCGTCTGCTGATGGACGAGCCGAACGTCCTCTTCCTCGACGAGCCCACCAACGACCTCGACATCGAGACCCTCACCCAGCTGGAGGACGTCCTCGACGGCTGGCCCGGCTCGATGATCGTCATCTCCCACGACCGGTTCTTCGTGGAGCGCACCACCGACCGGGTCTTCGCCCTCCTCGGCGACGCCACGCTGCGGATGCTGCCGCGCGGCATCGACGAGTACCTGGAGCGCCGGCAGCGCATGGAGGAGGCGGTCGCCGCCACCGCCACCGCCGCGGCCCCCAAGGCCGCCACGGCCGAGCGGAGCGCCGCCGACCAGCGCGCCGCCAAGAAGGAACTCCAGAAGATCGAGCGTCAGCTGGACCGCATCTCCGAGAAGGAGACCAAGCTGCACGACCAGATCGCCGCGAACGCCACGGACTTCGCGAAGGTCGCCGACCTCGACGCCCAGCTGCGCGACCTGGCCGGCGAGCGCGAGGACCTGGAGATGCGCTGGCTGGAGCTGGCGGAGGACGCCTAGCCACCGGCCACCGGCGTGAAACAGGCCTCCGCGGTCCCCGCGCAACCCCCTTGCGCGGGCCCGGTGAAGGGGGCGTGAAGGCGCGTAACGGTGGCATCACGGGGCGGTTCTCCCTTGGGAACAGCGGCAGATGTGGGCCGGTGGGCTGTCGGTGGCGGGTGGTAGAAAGGTCCGTCTGAGAACTGTCTGAGTACGGCCCATGGGCCGTCACACGCCTCGGACGTGGCTCAAAATCAGTGAACGAGGGGGAAGAACGCTGATGACACAGCCGCCCGGCCAGCCGCCGCACGGCGCTTTCGGAGCACCGCAGGACCAGCCGCCACCGGGCGGCGGCTTCGGTGCTCCGCAACAGCCGCCCGCGCAGGGCGGCTTCGGCGCCCCCGCCCCTCAACCACAGCCACAGCCACAGCCGGGATACGGCTACCCCCAGCAGCCCGCTTACGCCCCCGGCCCCTACGCCCAGCCGGCCGGCCCCTACGGCGCACCGGGACCCGGGCCGGGACCGGTGCCGGGTCCGTACGGGCCGCAGCCCGGCTACGGCTACCCCCCGCAGCAGCCGCCGTACCCCGGCGGCCCGGGTGGGCCCGGGACGCCCCCGCCCTCCGGCGGCGGGCCGTTCAAGGGGAAGCCCGCGCTGATCGTCGCGGCGGCGGTGGCGGGGCTGCTGGTCGTCGGCGGCACGGTGTACGCCCTGACCGGCGAGGGCGACGGCAAGAAGCCGGTCGCCCAGCAGTCCGACGACCCCAAGGCCTCCGGTACTCCGGCCGACCCGGGTGACGGCAGCGGCGACGGCGGTACGGACCCGGACAACCTCAACGCGGGCCGCAAGTCCGGCGAGGCCAAGGTGCTCTGGTACAAGTCGGCACCCGACGCGCCCGCCTCCGGCGCCGACGCGCCCGGCATGTGGATCACCGGGAAGACGGCCGTGAAGGCGGCGTACAAGCAGGTCTTCGCCTACAAGGTGGGCAACGGCGACCCGGCCTGGGCCCCGATCGCGTTCCCGCAGAAGATCTGCGCGGTCACCCCGCAGAAGTCGGCGGACGGCAAGGTCGTCGTGGCCTACATGAACGGCACCAGCGACCGCGCCAAGTGCAACCAGCTGCAGGAGATCGACCTCGACACGGGCAGGAAGGGCTGGACCGCGACCGTTGCCGACGGCGGGCTGTTCGACAGCGCCCTCAGCATCGAGCTGACGATCAGCGGAAAGACGCTGATGGTCGGCCGCTCCGAGTCGGGCACGGCGTACGACCTCGGCAGCGGACACAAGCTGTACGACAAGAAGAAGTACGGCGCGGCCTGTTTCCCGACGGCGTTCGCCGGCGGCACGGACCGGCTGGTCGAGGTGGCGTCCTGTGCCGCCGGCGGCAGCGACGAGCACGACGAGATCTCGCAGCTGGACCCCGCCACCGGAAAGGTCGAGTGGACCCGGCCGATCAAGAAGGGCTGGACGGTCGAGCGGACGTACTCCGTCGACCCGCTCGTGGTCTACCTGACCAACCAGGACAAGCAGGCCTGGAACATCTCGGTCCTGGACGGCAAGGGCACGTTCCGTTCCGAGGTCAAGGTGAACGAGAAGTTCGCGCCCCAGTGCGGTCTGGCGATCCTCGCCCGCGACCTCCAGGGCTGCCAGGGCGTGGCCGTCGACGCGAACACCCTGTACCTGCCGACGGACGTGAGCGGCGGCGGCAACGAGATCGTCGCGATCAGCCTCACCGACGGCACGGCGAAGTGGCGTACGAAGTCCCCGACGGACGAGTCGATGTACCCGATGAAGATCGAGGGCGGCAGACTCGTCGCGTACGTACGGCCGTCGTACGACGCGGGCGGCCAGGTCGTGTCGATCCCGACCACCGGCACAGGCCACAAGCCCACCAGGTTGCTGCAGAACCCGCAGCACACCGCCGACATCGAGGGCGGCTTCTACGACGGCGCCGTCGACTGGGCCGACGGCCGCTTCTACCTCTCCTCCACGCGGCTGACCGGCAGTGACGACGCGAAGGAGAAGCTGATGATGGCCTTCGGTAACTGAGCGGGGCCCGTCCCGTGCCGCCCGCAGTCCGTCAGCCCGCGCCGTCCGCAGCCCTCTCGCGCGCCGTCCTCCGAGGTACCCCGTCATGACCCAGCCGCCCCCTCCGCCCCCCAACCAGCCCCCGCAGCAGCCCGGTTTCGGCGCACCCCAGCCACCCCAGCCACCCCAGCCGGGTTACGGCTACCCACAGCAGCCCCCGGCCCCCCAGCCGGGTTACGGCTATCCGCAACAGCCCCCGAACCCGTACGCCCAGCAGCCCGGCTACGGCTATCCGAACCAGCCGCCCCAGCCCGGCTACGGCCACCCCGGCGGCCAACCGGGCGGCCCCGCTCCCGGCCCCGGCCGGAACAACGCCACGCTGCTCATCGTCGTCGCGGCGGTCGCCGCCATCGCGCTGATCGTCGGCGGCGGCATCTGGTACGCCAAGTCCTCCGGCGGAGACGGCAGGAAGGACGACACCGCGAGCTCCGGCGGCGGCACCACCGGCGGCCAGGACGCGAACGGCGGCAAGAACGGCAAGGGCACCGAGAAGGTGCCCGCGGACACCACCTCCAAGGTCCTCTTCCAGGTCCCGCTGCCCACGGCCAAGGACACGACCGTCACCGCGGGTTCCTGGCTCACCGACAAGGTGTACGCGAAGAGCGGTATCGCCGAGATCACCGGCTACGACCCCGACTCGGGCGCCAAGCTGTGGACGGTCCCGCTGTCCGGCCCGGTCTGCCGCGCCACCGGGCACGTCAGCGCCGACGGCCGGACCGCGGTCGTCTTCCAGCCGAAGATGCCCGCGAAGGGCTCCACGGCCGGCTGCACCCAGGTCGCCGCGATCGACCTGAACGCAGGAAAGAAACTGTGGACCCGGACGGTCAAGTCCGGTGACATCCCCCTCAACTTCAACAATGTGACGGTCGCTCAGCAGACGGTCGCGGTCGGCGGCACCAGCGGCGGCGCCGCCTTCGACCTCGCCTCCGGCAAGATCCGCTGGCAGCCGAAGCCGGCCGACAGCTGCTACGACGCCGGCTACGGCGGCGGCGCCAAGCTGGTCGCGGTCCGCAGGTGCGGCAGCGGCGACACCGGCCAGCTGCACATCCAGACCCTCGACCCGGTCTCCGGCAAGGTGCTCTCCGAGTACAAGATGACCTCCGGCATCGACTACGCGAGCGTCGTCTCGACCGACCCGCTGGTGGTGGCCGCCGACATCAACGACAGCGCGGGCGACGGCAGCGGCTTCTCGGACGTCTTCTCCATCGACAACAGGTCCGGCGCACTGCGCACCCGTATCTCCACCCCGGGCAGCTCCTACGCGGCCCGCTGCGACGGCATCTACGAGCTGGAGAAGTGCTCGGGAGTGGCCGTCGGCAACGACAGGCTGTACCTGGCGACCGAGGAGCACGACGGCGACGGGGACTACACGAAGACCAACGAGATCGTCGCCTTCGACCTGGCCACCGGCAAGCAGACCGGCCAGCGCGCCGACGCCGGGGACAACTACACGATCACGCCCCTGCGCATGGACGGCCCCGATGTGATCGCGTACAAGAACGCGCCGTACGACAAGGGCGCCCAGGTCGTCAGCATCGACGGCGGATCCTTCAAGGAGACCGAACTGCTGGAGAACCCGGCGACCACGGCGGTCAAGGCGGTGGAGACCACCATGTCGCCGGAGTACGCCGAGGCCCTCTACTCCCAGGGACACCTCTACCTGTCCGCCGGGTACGCCCACACCGCCACTTCGTCGTCGGCCAAGGAGTACCTGGTCACCGCCTTCGGTACGGGTGGCTGATACGCGCTCTCCACCCGCGAATGAGAGAAAACCCAGAGATTCCTCCGATCCGGGGCACTTCTCATCAGTAGGGGCAGCGCAACGTCGAACAAGCGTGTAGCTTCCGGGGGCATGAAGGACGAGGTGCCGGGGGGCCCTCTGTCCATGCGGACCAGTGGGCATCCATAGTGGGGCATCCATTGGGGGGACTGGGGGGTTGCTCTATGGGAGTGCGGCTCATGGTGGTCGACGACCACCGGTTGCTCGCGGAGGCGTTGGCCTCGGCGCTGAAACTGCGCGGCCACCGGGTGCTGGCCGCGGCGGCACCGGCGGCGGGCGCGGCCGAGCTGGTCATCACACGGGCACCCGAGGTGTGCCTGCTCGGTACGGCGGCACCGGCGGAGCCGGGGATCTTCGACCCGGTGGTGCGGATCAAGAAGGAGCGGCCGCAGGTCGCGGTGCTGGTGCTGGGCCCGGTGCCGTCCCCGCGGGGCATCGCGGCGGCCTTCGCCGCGGGCGCCTCCGGGTACGTACGGCACGACGAGCGGATAGAAGGCGTCGAGCGCGCGATCATGAAGGCGCGGGCCGGGGAGGCCGCCGTGGCACCCGCCCTGCTCCAGGGCGCCTTCGCCGAACTCCTCAACCCCGCCGCCCAGCCCGACGACGAGGGCCAACGCCTCCTCCAGATGCTCACCCCGCGGGAGGTGGAGGTCCTGGTACGGGTGGCGGACGGCGAGGACACCCGCCTCATCGCCGCCGGCATGGGCATCGCCCCGAGCACGGCCCGCACCCATGTGCAGAGGGTCCTGATGAAACTGGGGGTGGGATCGAGGCTGGAGGCAGCGGCACTTGCGGCCCGAACGGGGCTCCTGGACAGGGCGGGACCTCTCAACGGCGGCACAGAGGCGCCCCTTTAGGGGCGCGGGGAACTGCGCGACCAGCCCCCACGCACCCGCACCGAACAACCACCGGCGGCTATTTCTCGGGCTCTTCTGCCGGAGGCACCGGTCGCAACCACAGCCACACCAGAAAGAACACCCCCAGCAACAGCATCCCGATCCCCGTCCACAGGTTGATGTTGATCCCCTGCGCCTTGTCGATCTCGGCCTGGGAGTCCGTGATCCCGGTGATCGTCACGATGATCCCGTACAGCACGAACAACCCACCGATGATCCGCCGCAGATCGAAGATCCGCGCGGCGGTCGCCGACCTGCTCTCCAGCTCGGTGACTTCCCGCTGGACGTCCTGCTCGGAGTAGTGGAACCCGGAGTGCCCGGAGTCGTCGGACATGATCTCTCCATTCTCCCGCGGCCGGGACTAGAACGAGAACGGCACGTAGCAGAGCGCGGCCAGGATCACCGCGCCCCAGCCCAGCAGCGCCGGCCGCCGGTACCAGGCCTCGTCGCCGGGCGCGGGCGCCTCCGTCATGCCGGGGGAGCGCGTGCCGTAGACGAGGCCCGCGAGCTCCGCCTCCGGCTTCGGCGCGGTGAACAGGGAGACGATCACCATCACCACCGCGCCGGCGACGAACCCGGCGATCGCGGAGACGAAGTTGGCGCCCTGGTCGGAGGGGATGCCGATGATGCCCCTCTTGTAGAGGACGAAGTAGTTGACCATCGCGGTCACGGTGCCCGTGAGCAGCCCCCAGAAGCCGGACTTCGCCGAGGCCCGCTTCCAGAACATGCCGACGATGAAGACGACGAACATCGGCACGTTGAAGAAGGAGAACAGCGTCTGGAGGTAACTCATGATGTTCGAGAACGACGACGCCAGGAACGCCGTACCGATCGACGCGCACACGCCGATCGCCGTGATGAGGCGTCCGAAGCGCACGTAGTAGCCGTCCTCCCGGCCCCGGACCACGTACTTCGCCCAGATGTCCGTCGTGAACACGGTGTTGAAGGACGACACGTTGGCCGCCATACCGGCCATGAACGCGGCCAGCAGTCCGGTGACCGCGATGCCGAGCACACCGTTGGGCAGCAGCTGCGACATCAGGTACGGGATCGCGTCGTTGTACTGGAGGTCCGAGCCGGACCTGCCGATGTCCGGCACCAGCGCGGCGGCTACCAGGCCCGGAATCATCACCAGGAAGACGATGAAGATCTTCGGGTAGGCGGCGATCAGCGGGGTGCGCTGGGCGGCGGAGAGGTTCTTCGCCGACAGGGCGCGCTGCACCTCGGCGAAGTTCGTCGTCCAGTAGCCGAAGGAGAGCACGAAGCCGAGGCCGACGACGATGGTCAGCCAGTTCGCGCCGAGCGGGTTGGCCGAGCCGATGCCGGTGCCGCCCCAGGCGGTCGTGAAATTGCGGCCGTGGGTCGCGGTGAGCTTGTCGACCAGGCCGCCCCAGCCGCCCACCTTCTTCAGGCCGAGCACCGACAGCGGGATGAGGGCGGCCAGGATCACGAAGAACTGCAGCACCTCGTTGTAGATGGCCGAGGAGAGACCGCCGAGGGTGATGTAGGCCAGCACGAACGCGCCGGCCACCACGATCGCCACCCACTGCGGCCAGCCGAGGAGCGCCTCCACGACGATCGCCAGGGCGTACAGGTTCACACCGGCGATCAGGATGGCCGCGAAGGCGAACAGGATCGAACTGAGCAGGTGTGCGGCTCTGTCGAAGCGGAGCAGCAGCATCTCGGGGACCGAGCGGACCTTGCTGCCGTAGTAGAAGGGCATCATCACCAGGCCCAGGAAGACCATGGCCGGAATGGCGCCGATCCAGTACCAGTGCACGGTGTACGCGCCGTACTGCGCGCTGTTGGCGGCCATACCGAGGATCTCGGTGGCGGCCAGGTTCGCCGAGATGAACGCGAGGCCGGTGATCCAGGCGGGCAGCGACCGCCCGGAGAGGAAGAAGTCGAGGCTGGTCTTCACCGAGCGGCGGGCCGCGAAGCCGATGCCCAGGACGACGACGAAGTAGATCGCCAGGATCGTGTGGTCGAGGCCGTTGGTCGGCAACCGCAGCTCGGCCGCCAGCCGCACAGCCGATGTGGGGGATACGGGGGCATCTGTGGGGTTCTGCACCCGGTAATTCAACACTTTCGTTGTCTCACCTTGATTGATTGCGATGTTGACTGGGGTGGTGAGTTGTGTTTTGGTGTGTTCGGTTCTGTTTGATGGTTGGCCGGCTCGATCAATGGGAGTCCGCAGTGAAGAAGACCTCGACCCGGCTGGCCGACGGTCGCGAACTCATCTACTACGACCTGCGCGACGACACCGTGCGGGACGCGGTGGACCGCCGTCCGCTGGAGCGGACGCACACCACCTCCGAGATCCGGAGGGATCCGCTCCTCGGCGACCAGGTCGCCATCGCCTCGCACCGGCAGGGCCGCACCTACCACCCGCCGGCCGACCAGTGCCCGCTGTGCCCGACCAAGGGCGAGAGGCTGAGCGAGATCCCGGACTCGTCGTACGACGTCGTGGTCTTCGAGAACCGCTTCCCCTCGCTGGCCGGCGACTCCGGGCGCTGCGAGGTGGTCTGCTTCACCTCGGACCACGACGCGTCCTTCGCGAGCCTCACCGAGGAGCAGGCGGGCCTGGTGTTGGACGCGTGGACCGACCGGACCTCGGAGCTGTCCCATCTCCCCGCCGTCGAGCAGGTGTTCTGCTTCGAGAACCGCGGCGAGGAGATCGGCGTGACGCTCGGCCACCCGCACGGCCAGATCTACGCCTACCCCTTCACCACCCCGCGCACCGCCCTGATGCTGCGCTCCATCGCGGCCCACAAGGAGGCGACGGGCGGGGAGAACCTCTTCGACGCCGTGCTGGCGCGTGAACTCGCCGACGAGCGGGTCGTCCTTGAGAGTGAACACTGGGTTGCCTTCGTGCCGTACGCGGCACACTGGCCCTACGAGGTCCACCTGTACCCGAAGCGCCGCGTCCCCGACCTGCTCGGGCTCGACGAGGCGGCACGCTCAGAGTTCCCCCAGGTTTATCTGGAACTCTTGAGGCGCTTCGACCGTATCTTCGGTGAGGGTGAGCCTCCCACGCCCTACATCGCCGCCTGGCACCAGGCGCCGTTCGGGACGCTGGAGGAGTTCGAGGGTGTCACGCGCGACGACTTCGCGCTCCACCTGGAGCTTTTCACCATCCGCCGAACGTCCGGCAAGCTGAAGTTTCTCGCGGGTTCCGAGTCGGGCATGAGCGTGTTCATCAACGACGTGCCGCCGGAGCGCGCGGCCGAGCGACTGCGAGAGGTAGCGAGTTGATGAAGTACCTGGTGACGGGCGGGGCGGGTTACGTCGGCAGCGTGGTCGCCCAGCACCTGCTGGAGGCGGGCCACGAGGTCACCGTCCTCGACAACCTCTCCACGGGCTTCCGTGAGGGCGTCCCCGCGGGCGCCGCCTTCGTCGAGGGCGACATCCGCGACGCCGCCAAGTGGCTGGGCTCCTCCTACGAGGCGGTGCTGCACTTCGCCGCGTTCTCCCAGGTCGGCGAGTCGGTCGTGAAGCCCGAGAAGTACTGGGACAACAACGTCGGCGGCACCATGGCGCTGCTCGGCGCGATGCGCGAGGCCGGCGTCCGCAAGCTCGTCTTCTCCTCCACGGCGGCCACCTACGGCGAGCCGGAGCAGGTCCCGATCGTCGAGACCGCCCCCACGCAGCCGACCAACCCGTACGGCGCCACCAAGCTCGCCGTCGACCACATGATCACCGGCGAGGCCGCCGCGCACGGCCTGGGCGCGGTCTCCCTGCGCTACTTCAACGTGGCCGGCGCGTACGGCGCGCAGGGCGAGCGCCACAACCCCGAGTCGCACCTGATCCCCCTGGTCCTCCAGGTCGCCCAGGGCAGGCGGGACGCGATCTCCGTCTTCGGCGACGACTACCCGACGCCGGACGGCACCTGCATCCGCGACTACATCCACGTCGCCGACCTGGCCGACGCCCACCTGCTGGCCCTCACGGCCGCCAAGCCCGGCGAGCACCTGATCTGCAACCTGGGCAACGGCGAGGGCTTCTCGGTCCGCGAGGTCATCGAGACCGTCCGGCAGGTCACCGGCCACCCGATCCCCGAGGTCGTGGCCCCGCGGCGGGGCGGCGACCCGGCCGTCCTGGTCGCCTCGGCGGCCACCGCCCGCGAGAAGCTGGGCTGGAACCCGACCCGCGCGGACCTCGCGGGGATCGTCGCGGACGCCTGGGAGTTCGCGCAGCACATCGCAAGGGAGCAGTAGGTGGGGGCAGTACAGCAGGTCACAGGCGCCTTCGAGGAGCTGTACGGGACGGCTCCGGACGGTGTCTGGGCGGCGCCGGGCCGGGTCAACCTGATCGGCGAGCACACCGACTACAACGACGGCTTCGTGATGCCGTTCGCGCTGCCGCACGTGGCGACGGCCGCCGTCGCCCGCCGTACCGACGGCGTGCTGCGGCTGCACTCCTCGGACGTCGAGGGCGGCATCGTCGAGCTCTCCCTCGACGCCCTGGAACCCGGCACCGACCGGGAGTGGACGGCGTACCCGGCGGGCGTCGTCTGGGCGCTGCGGGAGGCCGGCCACCCGGTCACCGGCGCCGACGTCCACCTCGCCTCCACCGTGCCGACCGGCGCCGGCCTGTCCTCCTCCGCGGCCCTGGAGGTGGTGATCGCCCTCGCGCTCAACGACCTCTACGAACTGGGCCTGCAGCGCTGGCAGCTGGCCCGCCTGTGCCAGCGCGCGGAGAACGTCTACGTCGGGGCGCCGACCGGCATCATGGACCAGACGGCGTCCGCCTGCTGCGAGGCCGGCCACGCCCTGTTCCTGGACACCCGGGACCTCTCGCAGAAGCAGATCCCCTTCGACCTCGCGGCCGAGGGCATGCGCCTGCTGGTCGTCGACACCCAGGTCAAGCACGCCCACAGCGGCGGCGAGTACGGCAAGCGCCGCGCGGGCTGCGAGAAGGGCGCGGCCCTGCTGGGCGTGGACGCGCTGCGGGACATCGCCTACGACGACCTCGACGCGTCGCTCGAACGCCTCGGCGACGAGGCGGAGGTACGGCGCCTGGTCCGCCACGTCGTCACCGAGGACCACCGCGTCGAGCGCGTCGTGGCCCTCCTGGAGGCGGGCGACACCCGCGCCATCGGCCCGGTCCTCACCGAGGGGCATGCCTCCCTCCGTGACGACTTCCAGGTCTCCTGCCCCGAGCTGGACCTGGTCGTGGAGGCGGCGAACTCGGCCGGCGCCCTGGGTGCCCGGATGACCGGTGGCGGCTTCGGCGGCTCGGCGATCGTCCTCACCGAGGCGGCCGACGTCGACACGATCACCAAGGCGGTCGAGGAGGCCTTCGCGGCGGCCGGTTTCACGGCCCCGCGGGTGTTCGAGGCGGTGCCGTCGGCGGGCGCCCGCCAGGAGAGCTGAGGCTCAGCCCAGCCGCTTCGTCAGCGTGTACTCCGTGATCCCCGGCGGGTAGTCGGGGATCACGCACACCACCTCGTACCCCTGCTTCCTGTAGAACTCCGGGGCCTGGAAGTCCCAGGTCTCCAGGCGGGCCGCGGTGCAGCCGCGGTCGGTACGGGCGATGCGCTCGGCCTCCGCGAGCAGGCGGCCGCCGAGGCCGGTGCCGCGATGGCGGGCGTCCACCCAGAGGTAGGTGACGTGCAGCCAGGACGCCCAGCTGTGCCCGACCAGACCGCCGGCCAGGTCGCCCGAGCCCTCGTCCATCGCCCAGAGGTGCAGCGGGACCTCGCGCTCGGCCGGGGTGCCGCGCAGGGCCGCCAGGACGGGGGAGGCCGCCGTGTTGGTGGCCAGCAGCCGGGCGCGGAGCAGATCGCGTCGTTCCTTGTCGACTTCCGCCTCAATACGAAACATGCGGCACACCATAAACGCGTCGGCCGGGCAGTTCTGCAAATTGCCTTCCGCTCCCGGCGACCGCCCGTACTCTGATGAGCAGTACCGGTGGGGGCCGGTACTGATCAGGGGGCGAGACAAGTCGGATACGACGCCCGCGGTGGGGGTAGCAGTTCAGGCACGGCGGCGGTCGTGCGGTTCCGTCCCTCCGCGGGTGTCGTGTCCGCATGGGTCGTCGTTCTCCGGACCTTGGGGTATCCCCTGCTCGTGAAGAGCACTGGGGAAGGGGGTTTCGTGGTTCGCATCCGAGTCCTGGTCGTCGACGACCACCGCATCTTCGCCGAGTCGCTGGCCGCCGCACTGGCCGCCGAGCCCGACGTCGACGTGTCCGCGGCCGGCAGCGGTCCGGCCGCGCTGCGCTGCCTGGAGCGCGCGGTCGCCGAGGGCCGTCGCTACGACGTGCTGCTCGTCGATGCCGACCTGGGCGGTCAACTGCCCGGCGGCAGAGCGGCCGTGCCGGTGCAGGAGGCCAACGAGGAGGGGCTGGTCGACGGCATATCGCTGGTCGCCGGCGTCCGCTCGGCCCAGCCCGCCGTGCGGGTCGTCGTCCTCGCCGAGAAGGACGACCCGCGGCGCGCGGCCCTGGCCCTGCAGGCCGGCGCCTGCGGCTGGGTCGCCAAGGACTGCTCGCTCTCCCGGCTGCTGAACGTCATCCGGGGCGTGCTGCGCGACGAGACGCATCTGCCGCCCGCCCTGCTGACCGGGGTGCTGCGGGAGTTGACGGCCGCGCGCAAGCACCGCACCGAGAGCGAACGGCTCGTGGAGTCCCTCACGCCGAGGGAGCGGGAAGTGCTCCGGTGCATGGTGGCGGGCCTGGGGCGCAAGGCCGTCGCCGAGCGCCTCTTCCTGTCCCCGCACACCGTCCGCACCCACATGCAGAACGTCCTCGGCAAACTGGGCGTCCACTCCACCCTGGCGGCGGTCGCGCTGGCGCGCCGGGCCGGGGTGGGGCCGGTTGATCTGGGGCCCAGCGGACGAATCATGCCTGAGGAGAGCAGCAGCGCCTGACTGGCGGGCCAAAGGTGCACGCCCCGAAAGGGGCGCGGGGCTGTATCCATATGCGGCTCCGCCGCGTGGGGGCGACCAGCCACGACGGCGCCGCAGCCGACCGACGGCCTACCGCGGCACATCCAGCGGAGCGCCTAGCCGGGGATGTTGTCGAACGGCGCCGTCAACTGCCGTAGCAGCCCTGCGAGTTCGGTCCGCTGGGCGTGGGAGAGCTCGCCGAGGATCGCGCGCTCCTGGGCGAGGAGGCCCGCCAGGGCCTGGTCCGCGCGGTCCTGGCCCTCGGTGGTCAGGCGCACCAGCACGCCCCGCCGGTCGCTGGGGTCCGGCAGCCGTTCCACCAGGCCCTTCTTGGTCAGCCGGTCGATCCGATTGGTCATCGTCCCCGAGGTGACCAGGGTCTGCGTCAGCAGCTGCCCGGGGGAGAGCTGGTACGGCGTGCCCGCGCGCCGCAGCGCGGTCAGCACGTCGAACTCCCAGGGTTCCAGGCTGTGCTCGGCGAAGGCCAGCCGACGTGCCCGGTCCAGATGCCGTGCCAGCCGGCTCACCCGGCTGAGCACCTCGAGCGGTTCCACGTCGAGGTCCGGGCGCTCCCGGCGCCACGCAGCCACCAGCCGATCGACCTCGTCCTCCATGGCGATCAGTGTAGTGGTTGTGTCGACGTGAAGTCTCTTGATATCGAGTCTCTTGACATCAAGAGATCTTCCCGGGGAAAGTGGTGTGCATGACGACGCCCTCCTGGGACCCCACCCAGTACCTCCGCCACGCCGGTCACCGCGCCCGCCCCTTCGCCGACCTCCTCGCCCGCGTCCCCGGCCTCCCCGGCGAACCCCCGGTCATCGCCGACCTCGGCTGTGGCCCCGGCAACGTGACCGCCGTCCTCGCCGAGCGCTGGCCCACCGCGCACATCACCGGCTACGACAACTCCACCGCGATGCTCGACAAGGCCCAGGTCGACCACGCCGGACCCACCCCCGGCGGCGGCCGCCTCGACTTCGCCCACGCCGACCTGCGCAGCTGGGCGCCCGAACGGTCGTACGACCTGATCGTGTCGAACGCGGCGCTCCACTGGGTCCCCGGCCACCTCGACCGCTTCGCCGGCTGGCTGGACGCGCTCGTTCCCGGCGGCAGCTTCGCCTTCCAGCTGCCGAACAACATCGACGCGCCGCTGCACGCCCTGATGCGCGAGCTCGCCGCGACGCCCCGCTGGAAGGCCCGGCTCGCCGACGTCCTGCGCCACGAGGACTCCGTCCACCCGCCCGTCGCCTACCTGGACCGGCTCGCCCGCCTCGGCTGCGCCACCGACGTCTGGGAGACCACCTACCTGCACGTCCTGGAGGGCGAGGACCCCGTCCTGGACTGGGTCAAGGGCACCGGACTGCGCCCCGCCCTCACCGCCCTGGGCGACGACCCCGAGGCCCGGGACGCCTTCGTCGCCGAGTACCGCGACCTGCTGCGGGAGGCCTACCCGAGCGCCCCGTACGGCACGGTCCTGCCGTTCCGCCGCCTGTTCGCCGTCGCCCGCAAGGAGGGCTGATGCTCGCCGCCGTCGACCACGTCCGGCTCGCCGCCCCGCCCGGCTCGGAGGACGCGCTGCGGGCGTACTACGGGGACGCCCTCGGCATGACCGAGGTGGCCAAGCCTCCGGTGCTCGCGGCGCGCGGCGGCTGCTGGTTCGAGGCCGGTGCGGTCCGGCTCCACCTGGGCGTCGAGAACGCCCCCAGCCGGAGGCGGAGAATGTCACTGTCGGCCTGCGAAGAAGGCCCACCCCGGCCTGCGGGTCACCGGCATCGACGCCTACGCCGCCCGGCTGACCGCCCACGGCGCCCCCGTCACCTGGGACGACGACCTCCCCGGCCACCGCCGCTTCTACTCCGAGGACCCCGTCGGCAACCGGCTGGAGTTCCTGGAGCCCTGCGGGACCTGAGGCGGGCCCGGGCCTCGCGGTGCTAGGCCTTGCGGCGTCCTATCAGGTGCGGCTTCTGCTCCAGGCCGTCCAGCCCGTGCCAGGACAGGTTCACCAGGTGGGCGGCGACCTCCGCCTTCTTCGGGCGGCGCACGTCCAGCCACCACTGGCCGGTCAGCGCGACCATGCCCACCAGCGCCTGCGCGTACAGCGGGGCGAGCTTGGGATCGAAGCCGCGGGACTTGAACTCGCGGCCCAGGATGTCCTCCACCTGGGTGGCGATGTCCGAGATGAGGGACGCGAAGGAACCCGTCGACTGCGGGATGGGGGAGTCCCGGACCAGGATCCGGAAGCCGTCCGTGTACTCCTCGATGTAGTCGAGGAGGGCGAACGCGGCCTGCTCCAGCAGCTCCCGCGGATGACCTGCGGTGAGGGAGCTGGTCACCATGTCCAGCAACCGCCGCATCTCCCGGTCGACCACCACCGCGTACAGCCCCTCCTTGCCGCCGAAGTGCTCGTACACCACCGGCTTGGAGACCCCGGCCTTCGCCGCGATCTCCTCCACCGAGGTGCCCTCGAAACCCTTCGCCGCGAAGAGGGTGCGACCGATCTCCAACAGCTGCTGGCGGCGCTCCGCCCCGGTCATACGGGTACGACGTGCCCGCCGCTGCTTTTCGGGACTGGGGGTGCTGGAGTCGGTCGCCACGGCGTCAATCATGCCGCCTTCGCGGCCTCCGCCCCCTGTCGGGAGCCGCCTTCCCCGGTGTCACGGCGCGAATCGATACGTGAGCGTGACGGCCAGCGCACGTCGTAGGCCCAGCCCAGCTGCTCGCACCAGCGGATGATCCGCGCCGACGAGTCCAGCTGCCCGCGCTCCACCCCGTGCCGCGCCGAGGTCGGGTCGGCGTGGTGCAGGTTGTGCCAGGACTCGCCGCAGGACAGCACCGCCAGCCACCAGACGTTGCCCGAGCGGTCACGCGACTTGAACGGCCGCTTGCCGACCGCGTGGCAGATCGAGTTGATCGACCACGTCACGTGGTGGAGCAGCGCCACCCGGACGAGTGACCCCCAGAAGAACGCGGTGAACGCACCCCACCAGGACATCGTCACCAGCCCGCCGATCAGCGGCGGCAGCGCCAGCGACAGCGCGGTCCAGTAGATGAACTGCCGGGAGATCGCCCGGATCGCCGGGTCCTTGATCAGATCCGGCGCGTACTTCTCCTGCGGGGTCCGCTCCTCGTCGAACATCCAGGCGATGTGCGCCCACCACAGGCCCTTGACCAGCGCCGGCACCGTCTCGCCGTACCGCCACGGCGAATGCGGGTCGCCCTCCGCGTCGGAGAACTTGTGGTGCTTGCGGTGGTCGGCCACCCAGCGCACCAGGGGCCCCTCCACCGCCAGCGACCCCGCGATCGCCAGCGCGATCCTGAGCGGCCGCTTCGCCTTGAAGGAACCGTGCGTGAAGTAGCGGTGGTAACCGATCGTCACGCCGTGACAGCCCAGGTAGTAGAAGAACACCATCAGGCCCAGGTCGAGCCAGCTCACGCCCCATCCCCACGCCAGTGGCACCGCCGCCAGCAGCGCGAGGAACGGCACCACGATGAACAGCAACAGGGTGATCTGCTCCAGCGAACCCTTCCGCTCGCCCCCCAGGGTGGCGGACGGGGTTGCGGTGTCGGCCGCCTTCCGGGGGTCTTCGATCACATCGGAACCAGACGAGGTCATGCGCGTTCCCTGTGGGGTCGAGGGTTGAGAGAGACGCCGATCCGCGGTGACCGGACGGGACGAAATAAGTACTTCCCTACGGTTCCGTAACCTACGGCGACGTAAGTATGGCAGTGAGGCGTCTCGCGGCAAGAGCCCCAGAACCTGCGCGTCCTCATGGACACCTATCCTTGGAGTCGGTCGGACAGCGCGGTCCGCTCTGTTTCCTTCCCTGATGTCCGGCCCCTATGCGGACAGGCCCCGCCTGCCGCCCGGCCGACCGACGGGTTCCCTCCAGACGAGCTTCAACACTGCAAGGAGCCGCACCTGTGAGCAGTGCCGACGACCAGACCACCACGACCGGCAGTGAGCTGCGCGCCGACATCCGCCGACTGGGCGACCTCCTCGGCGAGACCCTCGTCCGCCAGGAGGGTCCCGAGCTGCTGGAACTCGTCGAGAAGGTCCGCCGCCTCACCCGCGAGGACGGCGAGGCCGCCGCCGAACTGCTGCGGGGCACCGAGCTGGAGACCGCCGCCAAGCTGGTCCGCGCCTTCTCCACCTACTTCCACCTCGCCAACGTCACCGAGCAGGTGCACCGCGGCCGTGAGCTGCGCGCCCGCCGCGCCGCCGAGGGCGGCCTCCTCGCCCGCACCGCCGACCGGCTCAAGGACGCCGACCCCGAGCACCTGCGCCAGACCGTGCAGAACCTCAACGTGCGTCCGGTGTTCACGGCCCACCCCACCGAGGCCGCGCGCCGTTCGGTCCTCAACAAGCTCCGGCGCATCGCCGCGCTCCTGGACACCCCGGTCATCGAGTCCGACCGCCGCCGCACCGACATCCGCCTCGCCGAGAACATCGACCTCGTCTGGCAGACCGACGAACTCCGTGTCGTCCGCCCCGAGCCCGCCGACGAGGCCCGCAACGCCATCTACTACCTCGACGAACTCCACGCCGACGCCGTCGGAGACGTCTTGGAGGACCTCACGGCCGAGCTGGAGCGGGTCGGCGTCAAGCTCCCCGACGACACCCGCCCCCTCACCTTCGGCACCTGGATCGGCGGCGACCGCGACGGCAACCCCAACGTCACCCCCCAGGTCACCTGGGACGTCCTCATCCTCCAGCACGAACACGGCATCAACGACGCCCTGGAGATGATCGACGAGCTGCGCGGCTTCCTCTCCAACTCCATCCGCTACACCGGCGCCACCGAGGAACTCCTCGACTCCCTGCGCACCGACCTGGAGCTGCTGCCCGGGATCAGCCCCCGCTACAAGCGGCTCAACGCCGAGGAGCCCTACCGCCTCAAGGCCACCTGCATCCGGCAGAAGCTGATCAACACCAAGCAGCGCCTGGCCACCGGCACCCCGCACGAGCCGGGCCGCGACTACCTCGGCACCGCCGAACTCCTCGGCGACCTGCGCCTGATCCAGGCCTCCCTGCGCGAACACCGCGGCGGCCTGTTCGCCGACGGCCGCCTGGCCCGGACGATCCGCACCCTGGCCGCGTTCGGCCTCCAGCTCGCCACCATGGACGTCCGCGAACACGCCGACGCCCACCACCACGCCCTCGGCCAGCTCTTCGACCGCCTCGGCGAGGAGTCCTGGCGCTACACCGACATGCCCCGCGAGTACCGCGCCAAGCTCCTCGCCAAGGAGCTGAGGTCACGCAGGCCGCTGGCCCCGACCCCGGCACCCGTCGACGCGGCCGGCGCCAAGACCCTGGGCGTCTTCGAGACCGTGAAGAAGGCCCTGGAGATCTTCGGCCCCGAGGTCGTCGAGTCGTACATCATCTCGATGTGCCAGGGCGCCGACGACGTCTTCGCCGCCGCCGTCCTCGCCCGCGAGGCCGGGCTGGTCGACCTGCACGCCGGCTGGGCCAAGGTCGGCATCGTGCCGCTCCTGGAGACCACCGACGAGCTCAAGGCCGCCGACACCATCCTGGAGGACATGCTCTCCGACCCCTCCTACCGGCGCCTGGTCGCGCTGCGCGGAGACGTCCAGGAGGTCATGCTCGGCTACTCCGACTCCTCCAAGTTCGGCGGCATCACCACCTCCCAGTGGGAGATCCACCGCGCCCAGCGCCGCCTGCGCGACGTCGCCCACCGCTACGGCGTCCGGCTGCGCCTCTTCCACGGCCGCGGCGGCACCGTCGGCCGCGGCGGCGGCCCCTCCCACGACGCCATCCTCGCCCAGCCCTGGGGCACCCTGGAGGGCGAGATCAAGGTGACCGAGCAGGGCGAGGTCATCTCCGACAAGTACCTGATCCCCTCCCTCGCCCGGGAGAACCTGGAACTGACGGTCGCCGCCACCCTCCAGGCCTCCGCCCTGCACACGTCCCCCCGCCAGTCCGTGGAGGCGCTGGCCCGCTGGGACGCCGCCATGGACGTCGTCTCCGACGCCGCCCACGCCGCCTACCGCCGCCTGGTCGAGGACCCCGACCTGCCGACGTACTTCCTCGCGTCGACGCCGGTGGACCAGCTCGCCGACCTGCACCTGGGCTCCCGGCCCTCCCGCCGCCCCGGCTCCGGCGTCTCGCTCGACGGCCTGCGCGCCATCCCGTGGGTGTTCGGCTGGACCCAGTCCCGGCAGATCGTCCCCGGCTGGTTCGGCGTCGGCTCCGGCCTCAAGGCCCTGCGCGAGGCCGGCCTGACCGCAACACTGGGAGGAGAGGGCGTCCTCGACGAGATGCACGAACAGTGGCACTTCTTCCGCAACTTCGTCTCCAACGTCGAGATGACCCTCGCCAAGACGGACCTGCGGATCGCCCAGCACTACGTCGACACCCTCGTCCCCGACCACCTCAAGCACGTCTTCGACACCATCCGTGAAGAACACGCGCTGACGGTCGCCGAGGTGCTGAAGATCACCGGTGAGGCCGAACTGCTGGACGCCACCCCGGTCCTCAAGCAGACCTTCACCATCCGCGACGCCTACCTGGACCCGATCTCCTACCTCCAGGTCACCCTCCTCAAGCGCCAGCGCGACGCGGCCGCGGCGGGAGAACCGGCCGACCCGCTGCTCGCCCGCGCCCTGCTCCTCACGGTCAACGGCGTGGCGGCCGGCCTGCGCAACACCGGCTGACGGCTCCCGGACACGACGGCCGGTGCCCCTGAGGGCACCGGCCGTCTCACTGCAGCGCGGCGAACGCCACCGTCAGCAGCGCGATCCCCGAACCCCCCAGCAGCCACCCCACCCGCGTCAGCCGCAGCCCCCCGGCCACCACCACCGACGCCAGCAGCAGTGCACCGCCGAGCGGCACCCAGGCGTACAGGATCCCCGCGGGGCCCGACCGCACCACATCACTGGTACCGGGCTTCACGATCACGTCGTACGTCTGCCCCTTGCGCACCGCGACCGACTTGCCGATGACGACACTCGCGCGCTTCGACGCACCGGCCGAGACGGGCGTGAACGGCCCCGTGCAGGTGTCGTCCCCGCACGCCGTCACCTTGACGGTGCCCCGCTCCTTGCCCTTGGTGAGCATCACGTCCTGCGCGGTGCCCCAGGACCCCCACACTCCCGCGACCAGGATCAGCACGGCGACCGCGCCCATCGACAGGACACGCAACGCGTTGACCGAGGCCGCACGGGAGGAGGCGGCGGAGGCAGCAGGCATGGCCGGGATCATTGGCCATGTCCCTACGGCCGGTCAACTGCCGTGGGGGACAAGTCAGGAGTTGTACGTGCTTTGCGCCCGCTCCAGCCCCTCGATGACCAGCGCCTCCACCGCGTCGGCGGCCCGGTCCACGAAGTAGTCCAGTTCCTTGCGCTCGGCCGAGGAGAAGTCCTTCAGCACGAAGTCGGCGACCTGCATACGACCAGGAGGGCGCCCGATCCCGAACCGCACCCGGTGATAGTCCGGGCCCATCGCCTTCGTCATCGACTTCAGCCCGTTGTGCCCGTTGTCGCCGCCGCCCAGCTTGAGCCGGAGCACGCCGTAGTCGATGTCCAGCTCGTCGTGGATCGCGAGGACATTGGCGAGCGGCACCTTGTAGAAGTCGCGCAGCGCGTTCACCGGGCCGCCGGAGAGATTCATGAACGACATCGGCTTCGCCAGGATCACCCGCCGGTTCTCGGGCCCGGGCGCCCCGAGCCGCCCCTCCACGACCTGCGCCTGCGCCTTCCCGGCCCGCTTGAACTTGCCCCCGATCCGCCCGGCGAGCAGGTCCACGACCATGAACCCGACGTTGTGCCGGTTCATCGCGTACTCGGGCCCGGGATTACCGAGCCCGACGATCAGCCAGGGGGCGTTGGCGGGGGTGGTCACGTCCATGTCTCCTTGATACGCGCCAGCCGCCGCTCCCGGGGGAACGACGGCTGACCGTTGCTCAACTGCTTGCTGCCTCCGCGGACCGCTTACCGCTGTGGGCAATCGTTCCGCAGGGCGGAACGGGTGGGCACAGCCACCAGTGCCGGGCGCCTGCTCAGCAGACGGCACCTGAACCGATGGCTCAGGCCTCGGCGGCTTCCTCGGTCTCGCCCTCAGCCGCTGCTTCCTCCGCCTGCGCGGCCAGGACCTGGAGGACGACCGCGTCCTCGTCGACGGCCAGGGTCACGCCGGACGGCAGGGTGATGTCCTTGGCGAGGACGGAGGCGCCGGCCTCCAGGCCCTCGACCGAGACGGTGACGGCCTCGGGGATGTGGGTGGCCTCGGCCTCGACCGGCAGCGCGTTGAGCACGTGCTCCAGCAGGTTGCCGCCCGGGGCCAGCTCGCCCTCGGCGTGCACCGGGACCTCGACCGTGACCTTCTCGCCGCGCTTGACCAGCAGCAGGTCGACGTGCTCCAGGTAGCCCTTGATCGGGTCGCGCACCACGGACTTCGGGATCGCCAGCTCGTTGGACTTGCCGTCGATGTCCAGGGAGATCAGGACGTTCGGCGTACGCAGCGCGAGCAGCAGCTCGTGGCCCGGCAGGGTCAGGTGGATCGGGTCCGAACCGTGGCCGTACAGGACACCGGGGACCTTGCTGTCACGGCGGATACGGCGGGCGGCACCCTTGCCGAACTCGGCGCGGGTCTCGGCGGCGATCTTCACCTCGGACATGGTGATCACTCCTCGTAGAGGTAGAAACGGACGTGGTCACCCGGCCACGAACGGCCTGCTACGAAGAGCGCGTCGATAACGGACCGCCGACACCTGTGCACACAGGTACGGCCTCCCTCGCCGAGCAACTGCAGCAGTCTACTCGGAGGGGAGGCCGTACCCAAAAGGATCTTCAGCCGCGGTTAGCGGGGCTGGTGCAGAAACCTCACTGCTCGTCGAAGAGGCTCGTCACCGAACCGTCCTCGAACACCTCGCGCACCGCACTCGCGATCGTCGGCGCGATCGACAGCACCGTGATCTTGTCCAGGTCCCGGCTCAGCTCACCCGGCGTCGGCAGCGTGTTCGTCAGCACGACCTCGCTCACCCGGGAGTTCTTCAGCCGGTCCGCCGCCGGACCCGACAGCACACCGTGCGTCGCCGTCACGATGACGTCCTCCGCACCGTGCGCGAAGAGCGCGTCGGCCGCCGCGCAGATCGTGCCGCCCGTGTCGATCATGTCGTCTACCAGGACGCACACCCGGCCCTTGACCTCACCCACGACCTCGTGGACGGTCACCTGGTTCGCCACGTCCTTGTCGCGCCGCTTGTGCACGATGGCGAGCGGCGCGCCGAGCCGGTCGCACCAGCGGTCGGCCACCCGGACCCGGCCGGCGTCCGGGGACACGATCGTCAGCTTGTCCTTGTCCGCCTTCGCGCCGACGTAGTCCGCGAGCAGCGGAAGCGCGAACAGGTGGTCCACCGGGCCGTCGAAGAAGCCCTGGATCTGGTCCGTGTGCAGATCCACGGTCAGGATCCGGTCGGCACCCGCCGTCTTCATCAGATCCGCGATCAGTCGCGCCGAGATCGGTTCACGGCCGCGGTGCTTCTTGTCCTGCCGCGCGTAACCGTAGAAGGGCACGATCACGGTGATGGAGCGCGCCGACGCACGCTTCAGCGCGTCGATCATGATCAGCTGCTCCATGATCCACTGGTTGATCGGAGCCGTGTGGCTCTGGATCACGAAGCAGTCGGCACCGCGCGCCGACTCCTGGTAGCGGACGTAGATCTCGCCGTTCGCGAAGTCGAAGGCCTTCGTCGGGACGACCCCGACACCCAGCTGGTGGGCGACCTCCTCGGCAAGCTCGGGGTGGGCGCGGCCGGAGAAGAACATCATCTTCTTCTCGCCGGTCGTCTTGAACCCGGTCACAGCACTGTCTCCTCAGAGGTGTCTCAGCCGTACAGCTGGATCTCCAGCGCCCTGAGTGCCGGGCGCGGGAGGCCGAATCAGCTGGTTAGGTGCGGGTGTGCACTTATCACGGTACGACGTCTTCGGCGCACCTGTTTCCGGTCAGTCCTCGCTCGCGCCCCGCCGGGAAGCCGCTTCGGCGGCCGTCGCCGCCGGACTCCCCGGACGCTTCCGGGCCACCCAACCCTCGATATTCCGCTGCTGACCGCGGGCCACGGCCAGCGAACCGGGCGGCACGTCCTTCGTGATCACAGATCCGGCAGCGGTGTACGCACCGTCCCCGATCGTGACAGGCGCCACAAACATGTTGTCCGAACCCGTCTTGCAGTGCGACCCGACGGTGGTGTGGTGCTTGCTCTCGCCGTCGTAGTTCACGAACACGCTCGCCGCACCGATGTTCGAGTACTCGCCGATCGTCGCGTCACCCACATAGGAGAGGTGCGGAACCTTCGTACCCTCCCCGATCGACGCGTTCTTCGTCTCCACGTACGTACCGATCTTGCCCTTCGCCCCCAGCCGGGTCCCCGGCCGCAGGTACGCGTACGGTCCCACAGACGCGTCCGCACCGATATGGGCAGAATCGGACACCGTGTTGTTCACCCGCGCCCCGGCACCCACCCGGGTGTCCTTCAGCCGGGTGTTCGGCCCGACCTCGGCGCCCTGTGCGAGGTGCGTCGAACCGAGCAGCTGCGTGCCCGGGTGGACGACGGCGTCCTGCTCGAAGGTCACGGTCACGTCGACCCATGTCGTGGCCGGGTCGACGACGGTCACGCCGTCCAGCATCGCCCGCTCCAGCAGCCGGTCGTTGAGGATGCGGCGCGCCTCCGCCAGCTGCACCCGGTTGTTGATCCCGGCGATCTCCCGGTGGTCGCCGGCCACCGAGGCCCCCACCCGGTGCCCGGCCTCCCGCAGGATCCCGAGCACGTCGGTCAGGTACTCCTCGCCCTGGCTGTTGTCCGTCCGCACCTTCCCCAGCGCGTCCGCGAGCAGCCGGCCGTCGAACGCGAACACCCCGGAGTTGATCTCCCGGATCGCCCGCTGGTCGTCGGAGGCGTCCTTGTGCTCCACGATGGCCGTCACCTCGCCGGAGGCGGCGTCGCGCACGATACGGCCGTAGCCGGTCGCGTCCGGCACCTCGGCGGTCAGCACGGTCACCGCGTTGCCGTCGCCGTGATGCGTCCCGGCGAGCCGCGTCAGTGTCCGACCGGTCAGCAGCGGGGTGTCCCCGCAGACCACGACCACGGTCCCGTCGACGGCCCCGCCGAGCTCCTCCAGCGCCATGCGCACGGCGTGCCCGGTGCCGTTCTGCCGCTCCTGCACGGCGGTACGGACGGCGGAGTCCACCGCACCGAGGTGCGCGGCGACCTGCTCGCGCGCGTGCCCGACGACGACGACCAGGTTCTCGGGGTTCAACTCACGGGATGCGGCGAGCACATGACCCACCAGGGAACGGCCGCAGATCTCATGCAGGACCTTCGGTGTGGCCGACTTCATACGGGTGCCCTCACCCGCTGCGAGAACGACGACGGCTGCCGGGCGAATGGCGCTCACGGAGTTGCCCTTCGGCTTTTTGGACGGGTGGGGGTGACATCCGCAGGATACCGGGGCGTTTCGTGGGGGACATGGGAGCGGGCCCTGACGGAGCTGTCAGGGCCCGAACCGGGTGGGGCTCCCCCGCCAGGACTCGAACCCGGACAAATGGCACCAAAAGCCACGGTGCTGCCAATTACACCACGGGGGAAAATCTCGACTGAACCGGACATTTAGTCAGGTTGCCGAGCGGCGGTTCCTACTATGCCGTACCAGGCGCCTTCCATGCGACGGTACAAGTGGGGCCGCGCTGCCTCTGTCCCCGGTCGCGGTACTGGCCACGGTTCCCGGTCCGGCAACTCCCCGGCGGATGCCGCGGCTTTCGGTCGCGCCGCCGCGCGTTCGAGGTCTGTTCGGGGTCTCTTCGGGGTCTCGAAGTCCCGCCGGCCGCCGCCCGGATACGCCCTGTGCATACCGTCCGGGCGGAATGCTCCGGTCCGGGTTCGAACGTGCGTGGTTCCGCAGTTCGAGGGATACGCGGGGGTTTTGGTGTTGTTCGGTTACGGAGTGTGGTGTAGGCGAGTAGACGAAACTCACCGGAAAAGCCCACCCTCGCGCCCGTAGGCTGGAGGCATGACCACGACGGGGGCAGACCACGCGACGGCCTTCACCGGGCCGTGGTGGTGGTCGCGGTGGCGTAGTGCGGTTCTGGACGTGGGGCTCGCACTGGTGTCGGCGCTGGAGTGCGCCGCGGAGGGCATCCCGTTCGCGCGGGACGCGGGAATCCCGCTGTCGGCGGGGATCGTGTTCGGTCTGCTGGCCGGTTCCGTACTGGTGCTGCGCCGGAAGTGGCCGATCGCCGTGGTGCTGGTCGCGATCGCGATCACACCGGCCCAGATGGGCTTCCTCATGGGCATCATCGGCCTGTACACCCTCGCCGCGGCGGAGCTGCCGCGCCGGATCATCGTGGCGCTCGCGGGGATGTCGCTGGTCGGGACGATGATCGTGACGTTCGTGCGGGTGAAGCAGGACATGGCGCGGGGGGACCTGACGCTGGGCGACTGGTTCGTCCCCTTCGCGGCGGTGACCACCTCGCTGGGCCTGACCGCTCCGCCGATGCTGCTGGGACTGTACGTGGGGCAGCGCCGGCGGCTGATGGAGAGCCTGCGGGAGCGGGCGGACAGCCTGGAGCGGGAGCTCCAACTGCTCGCGGAGCGGGCGGAGGAGCGGGCGGAGTGGGCGCGCGGCGAGGAGCGGACGCGGATCGCGCGGGAGATGCATGACGTGGTCGCGCACCGGGTGTCGTTGATGGTGGTGCACGCGGCGGCCTTGCAGGCGGTGGCGCGCAAGGACCCGGAGAAGGCGGTGCGGAACGCGGCGCTGGTGGGGGACATGGGGCGCCAGGCGCTGACGGAGCTGCGGGAGATGCTGGGGGTGCTGCGCTCGGGGGAGGCCCCGCAGCGGCGCACCTTCGCGGCGCCCGGGCCCGCGCCGGCTTCGGCTTCGGTGTCGTCCGCTTCGCTGCCGCTGGCCGCGGTGGGGGTGGCGGCCGCGGCGGCGGCTTCGCGGGTGGCGGAGGAGGAGGGGCCGTGGCTGTCCGAGCTCGAGGTGCTGATCGGGCAGTCGGCGGCGGCGGGGATGGTGGTGGACCTGTCGGTCGAGGGCTCCGCGCGCTCCTATGCGGCGGTCATCGAGCAGACGGCGTTCCGGGTGGTGCAGGAGGCGCTGACGAACGTCCACAAGCACGCGGCGGGCGCGAAGACGCATGTGCGGCTGGCGCACCGGGTGGCGGAGATCGCGATGCAGGTGGAGAACGAACCGCCGCCCGAGCCGGCCTCGGCGGCGTCGGCGGGGCTGCCGTCGGGCGGGAACGGTCTGGTCGGGATGCGTGAGCGGGTGCTGGGGCTGGGCGGCGTGTTCGTGTCGGGTCCGACCGACGCCGGGGGCTTCCGGGTGTCGGCGGTGATTCCGGCGACCTGACCCGGCGGCTGCGACCGGGTGGCGGCATGACCCGATGGTTACGACCGGGCGGCGGCCTGACCCGTCGGCTACGACTGGGGCTACGACTGGGTGGTGAGGCGCTGGGGTTCGACGCCTGCGATGAGGGCGGTCAGGGCGTGGTCGATGTCGGGGCCGAGATACCAGTCGCCGGTGTGGTCGAGCGTGTAGACCCGGCCCTCGGCGTCGATGGCGACGAGCGAGTGGGTCTCGGTCTCCGCTCCGAGCGGGCAGACCTCGGTGTCGAGGGCGCGGCCGAGGTCGCCGAGGGTGCGGGCGAGGTGGAGGCCGTGCAGGGGGTCGAGATGGAGGGTGGCGGGGGCGATCTGGCGGCCGGCGCCGGCGGGGGTGACCTGCAGGCCGCCGAACTCGGCCCAGGCCTCCACCGCGGCGGGGAAGACGGCGTGCCGGTGTCCGGCGGGCGAAGCGTGCTCGCGCAGGGCGTCGGCCCAGACCTCGGCCTGTTTTATGTCCCAGCGTCCTGGTTGCCAGCCGGCGGCGCGCAGGGCTGCCTCGACGGGCGCGGAGAAGCGCGAGGGGGGTCCCCCGGGCCGGGCGAGGCCGAGACTGGGGGATGAGGTGCGGTCGGCGTGCATCTGCCCTTCGATCGTCCTGGGTGCGGGTGCGGGTGCGGGTGCGGGTGCGGGTGCGGGTGCGGGTGTTCCGGGTCCGTGCGTGGGGGCGTGCGTCAGGCGTCGTCGGTGGTCGGGTCGACGACGCGGACGCCGAAGTGGGCGGTGAGGGCGGCGCAGGCCCGGCAGGGGGCGGCGAAGCTGCCGTGCAGGGGGTCTCCGTCCTCGCGTATCCGGCGGGCGGTGAGTTTGGCCTGCTTGAGGACTTTGCGGGCTTCGCCGTTGGTCATGGGTTTGCGCAGGGCACGTTTGCTGCGGGCGGCGTCGGCCGCGCTGATGTGGCGTGAAATGAGGATGGCTTCGGCACAGCGGCCGGTGAAGCGGTCGCGTTGTCCGCTGGGCAGGGTGTCGAGGAACTCCTGGACCAGCGGGTGCAGCGGAGGCGGCTGGTCGCCGCGGGCGGCGGTGCCGGTGAGGGTGGCGCCGCGGACGGAGAGAGCGGCGGCGACGGTGGGCAGAATGCCGTCGCGGCGGTGCTGCAGGGTGGGCGCGGGAGGTATTTCGTTGCTGCTCCAGCCGATGCGGGGGTCGCCGTCGAAGGCGCCGTGGGCGGCGCCGGACATGGCGGTGTGCGGTCCCGTCTGTGTGGCGTTCATGATCGTCTTCCCCTCCCGGGCATCCCCCCGAAAGTCACAGACTGCCAAATCCCGTGGCGGGTGCGGTAGCTGGGGCGGTGCGACACGCCCGGGTTTGGGCAGGCTGTCACGGCGGGGTGACGGCTGGTCACGGAACCGGAGGGCCGGTGACCGGGGTTCGTGTACCGCATAGGCTGTCGGCACCGCGATGGGCGCGGTCGACGCGTCCGCGACGTGGGAGAGACAGCCGGATACGGGCCGTGGCGCGCCGCAGGCGTGTGGTGTCGGTCCGTACAGAGTGCCGCAGGGGGCAACCGTCATGACGACAGGTCGGCTCGGGCAGCAAGCCGCGCCGCCGAACGTGGCCTATGCCGGGCAGGTCGTGCATTTCCCGGATCCGGTCCGGGCGGCACGTCACCCGAGAGGGGTACGGATCGACGAGCGCGGCTACCCCGACTTCTCGCCCTACGCGCGCGCGGCGGTGGAGATCGCCGATCCGCCGGAGGGTTTCGGGGTCGACGAGTTGCGGCTGACCGACTTCGTGTCCGCGAACGCGGTGCTGTCGGCTTCGGGCCACGAGCTGTGGGACACGGTGCCGGCGGTGGCGACGCCGCACGGCTGGACGTGGCACCACGTGGTGGGGTCGCGGCGGCTGGAGCTGGTCCCGGTCGAGGTGAAGGCACTGCTGCGGCATCACGGCGGGGTGGCGACCGCGCGGGTGGACCAGGGCAAGCGGGGCACGCGGCCGTTGCAGGAGACGCGTCCGGCGCACTTCGGGCTGCCGAAGTCGGGCGTGGCCGTGTCGGAGTCCCAGGTGCAGGGGGTCGAGGAGGACCTCGGGTACCGGCTGCCGGGTGCGTACCGCTCCTTCCTGAAGGCGGCGGGCGGCTGCGCGCCGGTCGGCACGGCCCTGGACGCCGGCCTCGGACTGCTGCTGGACCAGCCGTTCTTCACAGTCCGCGACGAGGCCGCGGTGAACGACCTCGTGTATGTCAACAAGTGCCTGCGCGACCACCTGACCAAGGACTACCTGGGCGTCACCTTCGTGCAGGGCGGTCTGCTCGCGGTGAAGGTGAAGGGCGACCGGCTGGGTTCGGTGTGGTTCTGCGCGTACGACGACGCGCGTGACGTGGATCCGGGATGGTCGCCGGCGGAGCGGGTGGAGCGCCTGCTGCTGCCGTGCGGCGAGGACTTCGACGTGTTCCTGTCGCGGCTGGCGGGGTCCCCGCCGGAGTTGGAGACGGTGGCGAACCTGATGGTCGACGGTGGTTTCGCGCGTGCCGCTTCGGTCGGCTCGGGGGAGTGAGGTCCGGCATGGTGACGTTCGCGCAGGCGCAGGAGCGCGCCGAGGAGTGGATCAACGGCGACGTGCCCGCGTATCAGCATCGCGAGGTGCGGGTGCGGGAGTTCGGCCTCGGGTTCGTGGTGTGGGGCGAGGACCGTGCGGAGGGCCCGCGTTCGGACGCGGGCGGGCAGCGGCTGGTCATCGCCCGGGACAGCGGTGAGGCCACGCTCTGGCCGGCGCTGTCGGTGGGCGAGGTGATCCGCCGGTACGAGGAGGAGTACGGCCGTGAGGCGGAGATCGCCGACGCGGTGCCGGCGCCTGCCGCCCGGGTGGACCTGAACCAGACGTCGTTCCTGTTGAGCCCCCCGGAGTGGCTCCAGGAGGCGGCGGACAAGCTGGGCATTCAGGATCGGCGCCCGGGGAGCGACGGGGCGTCGGCTGGTGCTGGTGCTGGTGCTGGTGCTGGTGCTGGTGCCGGCTTCGGCGCTGGCGCTGGCGCTGGCGCAGGCGTGGGCGCGGGCTCCATCGGGCTTGCCGAGACGCAGGCCGGGGTGCCGGCGGCTGCCGGCGGGGCCGGTCCGGCGGGCGGCGGTGGTCCTTCCTGGCCGCCGGCCGGAGCGGGTGCGCCAGGCGGTGCGCAGGGTCCGTCGAGTGCGCCGGGTGCGCCTGGTGCGCCGGGCGCGCACAACGTGCCCGCCGGTGCGACTCCTTGGGCCGGCACCGACACGAACGCCGATGCCGGTGAGGACCGTTCCGTTCCGTTGCCCGCGACGGTGTTCGCGCCGCCGCTGAGCGATGCCGACGACGGTGCCCTGGGAGACGCCGAGACGGCGCTGATGTCGGGGGGCAGCCAGCTGCCCCGCACGGCGGAGTCTCCGGCGCTCGGCGATCCGGGTGCGCCGGGCGTGCGGGGCGTGCCGGGTGCGCCGGGCGTGCCGGGCGGTGCGCCGCAGGGCGGTACGCCGCCGCGGCCGCCGCAGGACGCCCCGCCGTACGGCTACCCGCAGGGACCGGCGGCCCCGGGTGCGCCCGCGACCCCGCCCGCGCCCTCCTACGGCTATCCGCAGGCGCCGGCCGCTCCGGGCTACGGCTATCCGCAGGCGCCGGCCGGTGCTCCGGGCGCGCCCCGGCCTCCGGCGAATCCGGCGAATCCCGCGGGCCTGGCCGCTCCCGGACGACCCCTCGCGCCCAACGCCAGTGACATCGCGGACGCCGCGACGAGCAAGGCCGCACCGCCGCCGCGCAGGGCGCGTGGCGGGGCCGGTGCGCCGCCTCCGCCGCCGGGCGCCCCGGGAGCGCCAGGAGCGCCGGGCGCCCACCCCGGGGGCACGCCTCAGCCGCCCGCGCCGGGCGCGCCGGTGGGCGGGTACGCGCCGACGCAGGTGGTGTCGGCGTTGGGTCCCCAGGGGCCTGAAGGCCCGGCCGGTGCGGGCGTGGGCGCGGCGCAGGTGCCGGGCGCGCAGACTCCGCCGGGCGCCCCCGGGTCGCCCGGTGCGCCGGGCACTCCGGGTGGCACGCCTCCGGGCGACGTTCATCGCGCGGCGACGATGCTGGCCGACCCGAGCGGGATGGGCGGGGGCGCGCAGCAGCCTCCGGGCGCCCCGGGCGTACCTCCCGCGCCGGGCGCACCCCAGCCCCCGAACAGCGCCCCGGGCGCGCCTTTCGCCCACGGCGCACCGCACACTCCGGGCGCCCCTGGCACGCCTCTCGCGCCTCCCGCGCCCGGTGGTGCGCAGGGCGCCGTCGCCGGCCCGGGCGGACCGGGCGGACCGGCGGTGCACCGCGCCGAGACCGTGCTGTCCGCGCCTCCGGTAGGAGCTCCGGGCGCCCCCGGCATGCCGCCGGGCGCCGCGCAGATGCCGCCCCCGAGGCCGGCCGGTGCGATGCCGCCGCCTCCCGGCCAGCCCCTGCCCGGCCAGCCCCTGCAGGGTCAGCCCGTGCAGGGTCAGCCCGTGCAGGGTCAGCCCTTGCCGGGGCAGCCCGCACCCGGGCAGCAGCCGCCCGCGTACGGCTACCCGCCGCAGCAGGGGCAGCCGACGGTCGGCCCCGGATACCAGGCGGTGCTGCGCTACCGCGCGCAGGACGGCTCGGAACAGCAGCTGATCCGGCGTTCGGCGCCGGGCACCCCGCACCCCGAGTGGCAGATCTTCCACGAGCTGCGGGCGATGAACGTGCCGCCGGACCAGGTGCTGGAGCTGCACACGGAGCTGGAGTCCTGCGAACTGCCGGGTGCCTACTGCGCGCGGATGATCCGGGAGCAGTGGCCGCAGGCGCGGCTGGCGAGCATCGCGCCGTACGGGACGGACCACGCGAGCCGGCAGCAGGGGATGCGCCAGTTGCTGGCGCACCAGGGCGAGTTGCACCAGGTGGCGGCGGGTCCCGCGCGGCCCGCGCCGGTGCGGGCGCCGTTGCCGCAGGTGCAGGCGGCGCCGCCGATCCCGCCGGAGGCGATCGCACAGGAGCTGGCGGCGGCGTTCGGTCCCGGCGTGTTCCGGTTCGAGCAGGCGGCGGTGTCCCGGCAGGGGGTGCCGCCGATCGTGGCGCACACCCTGGTGGCGGCCGGACTGCCGCTGGACATGGGCCCGTTCTTCTGGGCGCAGGCGCAGCCGGGCCGTCCGGTGCCGACGCTGGCGGAGCTGGCGCAGGAGCGCGGGTTGCAGCCGGCGCCGGACGCCGCGTCGTACCTCGTCATGGGGACCGACTTCGGCAAGGCGGTCTGTGTGCAGTACGGCACCGCGAACATCGTGGCCGTGCCCGTGGAGGCGGGGCCGGGCGGCGCGTCCGTGCCGCCGCAGTTCGTGAACACGGGGCTGCCGGAGTTCGCCCGCTGCCTGGCCCTGCTGGGCCGGATGTGGCGGCTCAGGTTCGGCCTGAACCAGGAGCAGGCGGGCCGCTGGACCGTCGACTTCCAGGCCCAGTTGGCCTCCCTGGATCCGGCGGCGCTCGGCTCGCCGGAGAGCTGGTGGTCGGTGCTGCTGGAGCAGATGTGGGACGGGCTGCTGTAGCGCGGGCCGCCCGTCTGTAGGACGGCCGTACGGGGGCCGGTCCGGTCGGGAGACCGGACCGGCCCCCACGCGCGCGTGCCCCGCTGTCGTACCCCGCGGGCATGATGGGCGGATGGACTTCGAGCCGTACCGGGGCGAGTTGGTGGCGTACTGCTATCGGATGCTGGGCTCGTTCCACGAGGCCGAGGACCTGGTGCAGGAGACCATGCTGCGGGCCTGGAAGGCCCGTGAGCGCTACGACCCCGCGCGGGCCTCCGTACGGACCTGGCTGTACCGGATCGCGACCAACGTGTGCCTGACGGCGCTCCAGGGGCGGGTACGGCGGCCGTTGCCGTCCGGGCTCGGGGCGCCCGGTGCCGATCCGGAGGCGCCGCTCACGCCGGCGCCCGACGTGCCGTGGCTGGAGCCGTTCCCGGACGCACGATACGACGTGGAGGCGCGCGCGGATCTGCGGCTCGCGCTGGTGGCGGCGTGGCAGGTGCTGCCCGCGCGGCAGCGGGCGGTGCTGGTGCTGCGCGAGGTGCTGGAGTTCAGTGCCGCCGAGGTCGCCGACCAGCTGGAGACCTCGGTGGCGGCCGTGAACAGCGCGCTCCAGCGGGCGCGCGCCGCGCTCGCGGGGGCGGGCGGGGCGGACGAGGTGAGCGAGCCGGACGATCCGGAGGTGCGGGCGGCGGTCCTGAGGTATCAGCAGGCGTTCGAGGCGGCCGACGTACCCGCGCTGGTGCGGCTGCTCACCGACGACGCGGTGCTGGAGATGCCGCCGCTGCCGCTGTGGTACCGGGGCCGCGGCGACTACGGCCTGTTCATGGAGCGGGTGTTCCGGCTCCGTGGCACCGGCTGGCGCACCCGCTCCGGCACGGCGGGCGGGCAGCCCACGCTCGTGGCGTACGCCCCGGAGCCGGGCGGCGGGCACCGGCTGCACTCCGTGCAGGTCCTCACGGTCACCGGCGGCCGGGTCGCGCACAACGTGGTGTTCACCGACCCGCGCGTGCTGACGGCGCTCGCACCGGCGCAGCCGCCCGCGCCCCGCGCCGGCTGAAACGGTCGGGAAAGAATTTCCGGGGACGGCGATGAGCCCGCCCGGTGCCGCCGGTATGTACCGGTGACCATCGAGCGAAGGGACAACCGTCATGAGTGTTGTCGTCATCCAGTTCACCACCCTGGACGGGATCGTGTCCGACCCGGACGGCTCGGAGGGCACGCCGTACGGCGGCTGGCTCTTCCGGTTCGGCCGGGAGGAGATCACCGGGGACAGGTTCGGCCTGGGCCGCACCCTGGACGAGGGGGTCGTCCTGCTGGGGCGGTCCACCTGGGAGGCCTTCGCGCGCCTGTGGCCGGGCCGCGACGACCCGTTCTCCGCGCGTCTGAACGCCGCGCCGAAGCTGGTCGCCTCCCGCACCCTGACCGACGTGTCCGCGTGGACGAACTCCCGTCTCCTCGACGGCGATCTCCTGGACGCCGTCAAGACCGAGCAGCGGGACGTCGTCGTCATGGGCAGCCTCGGTGTCGTCCACGCCCTGGCGGACGCCGGCCTGGTCGACGAGTACCGGCTGCTGACCTTCCCCACCGTCCTCGGTACCGGCCGGCCGCTGTTCCCGGCCGGCGGCCCGCCCGCCGAACTGGAGTGCCTGGCGGCGGAACGCGCGGGCGCCCTGGTGCTGACCCGCTACCGCAGGACGCGCGGCTGAGCGTGCACGCCCCCTGACGTGCTTGCCGTCCCCTCGCGTGGCGTGCGGTGGTTCGAGCGCGGCATGCGGAGTGTCGCGTTATGAACACTTACGTCCGATCCATCAAGATGTCCGCGAAATCATCATTTCGTGCGGGTCCGGCGGAGAGGGGTTCCAGGTGAGCAGCGCATCGATGTCGCCGTACGACTTCGTGACCGTCCGGGGGCGTGGCTACCGCCCCGATCAGGTCGACACGTTCATGGTGGAGCTCTGCGAGGACCGGGACGCGGCGTGGGAGCGTGCCGCGCGGCTCACCGTGCTCGCCAAGGAGATGGAGGCGGAGGCCGAGCGGCTGCACGCCGAGGTCGAGCAGCTCCCACCGCAGACGTACGAGGCGCTCGGGGACCGCGCGCACCGGGTGTTCCGGCTCGTGGTGGAGGAGGCGAAGGCCCTGCACGAGGGCGCCCGGCGGGCGCTGACGGACGGGGTCGCGGAGGCCGCGGCGCGTGCCGAGAGCGAGCGCTGCGCGGCGCAGGAGCAGGCCGACGCGCTCCGCGCGGACACCGAGGAACGTGCCCGCCAGTGGCTCCTCGCCGCGCGCGCCGAGGCGGACGACATCCGCATCGGCGCGCGCCTGGAGGTCAAGGAGCGGCGGGGCGAGGCCCTTTCGGCCCTGCGCGAGGTGCGGCAGCGCACCATCGCGATGCTCGCCGACCTGGTCAAGGAGCACGCCGAACGCTGGGCCGAGGAGGAGCGCGAGGAGGCCGCGCGCGCGGCCGCGGTCGACGCGCACAACGCCGAACGTGTCGCCCGCGCCGAGGCCGCCCTGGCGGAGGCGGAGCGGGCCCTGGTCGAGGCCGGGGAGTCGGCCCGCCGCTCCGAGGAGGAGGCGCACGCGCGGGCCGGTGAGGTCCTCACGGAGGCCCGGCTCCGCGAGGAGCGCATCGCGCGGGAGACCGAGCGGGTGCTGCGCGAACACGGCGAGACCTGGGACGACGTCCAGGCACACATGGACCACATGCGCGACAGCCTCATGTCCCTGACGGGCCGCGCGGCCGCGGCGGAATAGCGCCCCGCGTCCCGTGCCTCCGTATCCCGCGCCCCCGTGGATCTTCGGCCGCCCCCAGGGCCTGTCCTAACTCCCTCTCCGTACCGCCCCCGCGAGGATCCACCCCTCCACCGCCTCGTACTGTCGGCGCTGTTCCGCGGACCTGCGCCGGCCGGAGGCGACCGTTCCCAGCCAGCCCAGGAGGAAGCCGGCCGGGATGGAGACGAGGCCGGTGGTGGTGAACGGGAACCAGTTGAAGTCGGCGTGCGGGAAGGCGGCGCCCGGCGAGCCCGAGACCAGGTTGGTGCCCGGCATCAGGAGCAGCACGGTGAGGGTGCCGCCGAGGAGGGTGCACAGCAGGCCGGTCCGGGTGTAGCGGCGCCAGAAGAGGCCGTAGACCAGGGCCGGGGCGAGCGCGGAGGCGCCGATGCAGAAGGAGAGGGTGATCAGGGGCTGCAGGCTGTGGTGCTGCACCAGGGTCGCCAGCAGGATCGTGGGGACTCCTATGGCGAGCGCCGAGACCCGGGCCAGGGTCATCTCCCGGCGGGCCGGCATGTCCTGCACGCGGGTCGCGAAGACGTCGTGGGCGAGGGAGTTGGCGCAGGCGAGGATCATGCCGGCGACGGAGGCGAGCAGGGTCAGGAAGACCGCCGCGGTGACGGTGGTGAGGAGCAGGGTCTCCGCCGTCGAGACGCCGGACCCGAACGCCGCGCGGGAGCCCAGCAGATAGGCGGTGTTGCCCTGCGGGTCGGCGGCGCTGATGGCGGCGCGGCCGACCAGGGCGGTGGCGCCGAAGCCGACGACGCTGACGATCAGCACGAACAGGGTCACGCACGACACGGCCCAGGACATCGACCGGCGGACCTGGCGGGCGCCGGCGGCGGTGTACATGCGCATGGTGATGTGCGGCAGGCAGGCGCCGCCGAGGACGACGGTCAGCTCCGAACTGATCATGTCCAGGCGGGGCGCGGGACCGCCGGTGAACTGGAGGCCGGAGTGCAGGTAGGCGGCTCCGGCGCCGCTGCCCCTGGCCGCCGCGGTGAGCAGGGCGCCCGGGTCCCAGTCGAAGCGGTGCAGGATCAGCAGGGCGACCACCGTGCCGGAGCCGAGCAGGGTCACGATCTTCAGGATCTGGATGAGGGCGGTGCCCTTCATGCCGCCGATGGCCGCGTAGCTGATCATCAGGGCGCCGAGGCCGATGACGCAGCCGGTCTGCACGGTCTTGTCGGAGAAGCCGAGGACGAAGGCCATCAGCTGGCCGGCCCCGGCCAGCTGGACCAGCATCAGCGGCAGCAGGGCGGCGATGGTCACCGCGCAGGCCGCGATCCGTACCGACCGGCCGGGCATCCGGCGGGCCAGCGCGTCGCCCATGGTGAACCGGCCCGCGTTGTGCAGCGGTTCGGCCAGCAGGAACATCAGCAGCATCAGCGACAGGGCCGTACTGAGGGCGAGGACGACGCCGTCGTAGCCGCACAGGGCGATCACCCCGGCGCCGGCGAGGACACCCGCCCCGGAGATGTAGTCGCCGGCGATGGCCAGGCCGTTGCGCAGCGGGGAGAGGGAGCCGTAGCCGGTGTAGAACTCGTCGAGGTCGTCGCGGTCCGGGCCGGTCAGCACGCACAGCAGGAGGGTGAGCGTGGCGACGGCGGTGAAGGCGACCAGGGACATGGACTGGGCGGAGCCGCCGGAGCCGGTCACCGGACGGCCCCGCGCCTGGCGTCCAGTTCCGCGGTCCTGCGGATGCGGTCGGCGAGCGGGTCGACGTGGCGGCGCGCGGTGTGCTCGTAGAGGGCGACCGCCAGCCAGGTGACGGGGAGCTGGAGGAGCGCGAGGAGCAGTCCCGTGGGTACGCCGTCGGCGACCGCGCTCGTCATCAGGCCCGGGGCGAACGCCGACAGCACCAGGAAGACCGTGAAGTAGCCGAGCGCGGTGAGGGTCGCGGTGCGCCGCTGGAGGCGGTAGGCGCCGCGCAGCACCCGCAGGTCGCTGTGGTGCCCGACCGGCTCCCGGTGCGGCGCGTGCCGGGGTCTCGGCGGCTCGGGCGGCAGCGGCTGCCAGGGGTAGGTGAGGTGCGACGGCTCGCGGGGGGAAGGACCGGACGGGCGTGCGGGGTCGGAAAGGTCGTCGGACATCCCGGTGCTCCTTGCATGGCTCGGGTCCGTGGCGGCGGACCGCAGGGAGGGGAGGGAGCGGGGGACGCACGTTACTCGCAGGTATCCGGGGTGTGCGGCCATTTTCGGCAACTGGCCGGTCGGTACGCGCTTACTTCACGCGAACGTGTCTGACCTCGGGTGTTACCCGCGTTAACTCCGGGACGGGAGTCAGTCCTTGAGGACCGGGAAGCGTCGCGGTGCCACCGACAGGAGCACCAGGAACGCGAGCGCCGCCGCGCACGCCGCCCCGAGGTACACCGCGTGGACGGCGTCCGCGATGGCGTGCCGGGTGGCCTCGGTGGCCGTGCCGCCGTCCAGCGCGCGGGTGACGGAGTCGAGGTCGCCCGTGCCGCCCAGCCGCGCCGCCAGCACCCCGTTGGCCACCGCCCCGAACACCGACGCCCCGATGGTCTGGCCGGTCTGCCGGCAGAACAGCACCGACGCGGTCGTGGTGCCCCGCTCCTCCCAGCCCACCGTCGACTGCACGCCCACCAGCAGCGGCAGCTGGAACAGGCCCAGCGCGCCGCCGAGCAGGAGCATCAGCAGCGTCGGCTGCCAGGCCGACCCCGGGTAGGGCAGGAAGGGGAACGCGAACAGGATCAGCGCGGCCGCGCCGATGCCGAGCAGTGCGGTGTCGCGGAAGCCGATCCGCCGGTACACGTGCTGGCTGAGGGCCGCGGAGACCGGCCAGCTCAGCGTCCACACCGACAGCACGAACCCGGCGGCCACCGGCGCCAGCCCGAGGACCGACTGCGCGTACGTCGGCAGGAACACCGTCGGCGCCACCATCAGCAGGCCCAGCGCGCCGAGCGCCAGGTTGACGGCCGCGATCGTACGGCGGCGCCACACCCACCCCGGGATGATCGGCTCGGCCGCCCGGCGCTCGATCCACACCACGAGCCCCGCCAGCGCCAGCCCGCCGGCGAACAGCGCGCACGACGGCGCGGACCACCACGCCCACGCCACCCCGCCCTGCACGAGCGCCGTCAGCAGGACGCCCCCGCACGCGAAGACCGCCAGCGCTCCCGCCCAGTCCACCCGCGGGGGCGTACGCGGCGCGCGCTTCGGCTCGTGGAGGTGACGCACTATCAGCCAGAGCGCCGCCACCCCGATCGGCAGGTTGACGAGGAAGATCCACCGCCAGTCCGCGTACGCGGCCAGCACCCCGCCGAGCCCCGGCCCGGCGACCGCCGACACCGCCCACACCGTGGACAGCTTCGACTGGATCTTCGGACGCTCCTCGAGCGGGTACAGGTCGGCCGCGAGGGTCTGCACGGTGCCCTGCAGCGCCCCGCCGCCGACGCCCTGCACGATCCGGAACGCGATCAGCGCGGCCATGTTCCAGGCGACCGCGCACAGCAGCGACCCCAGCAGGAACACCGCGGCGCCCGCGACCAGCACCGGCTTGCGGCCGAAGGTGTCGGAGAGCTTGCCGTACACCGGCAGCGTCACGGTGACGGCCAGCAGGTAGCCGGAGAAGAGCCAGGAGAAGACCGAGAAGCCGCCGAGGTCGCCGACGATCTGGGGTACGGCGGTGGAGACGACGGTGGAGTCGAGCGCCGCCAGCGCCATGGCGAGCATCAGGGCGGCCACCACGGCCCCCCGCCGGCCCGTCCCGGCCTCGCGCTCCGCCACGCGTGTCGCGGGTTTCGTGTTCTCCTTCGCCACGCCGGATCCCCTCCCGATGTGTTCCTCATGTATCTATCTCGCGTACGACAGCTTCCCATCCGCTCCGGCAGTGCGGGAGTACGCGTCCACCTGGTGGAAGTGCGCGGCCACCAGGCCAGAGGCCGCGGCGACTTGACCCTTCCGCGACGGGAGGGTGGAGGCTGCCCGGGCCGGCGGGTGGAGCGCGACCCTGAGAAAGGCTCCACCCGGCGGTGGACGTCCCCTAGGGGGTTCTCCGTACCAGGGCTCGGGGAGGGTTCGTACCGCCGGAGGACGAGACGGCACCCCGCCCGTCCTTAACCTGGCTTTACGCCGCCGGGGGTGGTCGACCGAACCGGCGGGGGTGGGGTTTTCCCCCCCGGAAAGACGGGGCTTCGCACCAGCGCGGGACAGACCCGCGCACGGACAGACTCATCGTCGTACCAACTCGTCGTCGTACCAACTCGTCGTACCAACCGCTTCGCAGCAAGGCGCGGCCCAGTGCTGCTCATTCGCTGACCGACTTAGGAGACATACCGTGACATCGGCTGTGACCATTCCCAGGCACGGGGGTACTGGAGGGCGTACGGCCGTTGCCGCGCGGGCGCGGCAGGTCGTCAAGGCGTACGGGGCCGGAGAGACCCGTGTCGTCGCCCTGGACCACGTCGACGTGGACATCATGCGGGGGCAGTTCACCGCGATCATGGGCCCCTCGGGGTCCGGGAAGTCCACCCTGATGCACTGCCTCGCCGGGCTCGACACCGTGACCAGCGGTCAGATCCACCTGGACGACACCGAGATCACCGGCCTCAAGGACAAGAAGCTCACCAAGCTGCGCCGGGACCGGATCGGCTTCATCTTCCAGGCGTTCAACCTGCTTCCGACGCTGAACGCACTGGAGAACATCACGCTCCCCATGGACATCGCCGGCCGCAAGCCCGACAAGGAGTGGCTGCGGCGCGTGGTCGAGACCGTGGGGCTCGCGGACCGGCTCAAGCACCGCCCCACGCAGCTCTCGGGCGGCCAGCAGCAGCGCGTGGCCGTGGCGCGCGCCCTCGCCGCACGCCCCGAGATCATCTTCGGTGACGAGCCGACCGGAAACCTCGACTCCCGCGCGGGCGCGGAGGTCCTCGGCTTCCTGCGCCGCTCCGTGGACGAGCTGGGCCAGACGATCGTGATGGTCACGCACGACCCGGTCGCCGCCTCCTACGCGGACCGCGTGCTCTACCTCGCCGACGGCCGGATCGTCGACGAGATGTTCAAGCCGACCGCGGACACCGTCCTGGACCGCATGAAGGACTTCGACGCGCGGGGGCGTACGTCATGACCGTCATGAAGACCTCGATGCGCAACTTCTTCGCGCACAAGGGGCGCATGGCCCTGTCTGCGGTCGCCGTCCTGCTGTCGGTGGCGTTCGTGTGCGGCACGCTGGTGTTCACCGACACCATGAACACGACGTTCGACAAGCTGTTCGCGGCGACCTCGTCCGACGTCACGGTCAGCGCCAGGAGCGCCTCCGACACCGGGGAGACGACCTCCGACAACGGCCGGCCGCCGGTCATGCCGGCCTCGGTGGTCGGCAAGGTCCGCGCGGCGGCCGGCGTCAAGGCGGCCGAGGGGACGGTCTTCTCGACGTCCGTGACCGTCGTGAACGCCGACAAGGACAGCCTGTCGCCGTCCAGCGGCGCGCCGACCATCGTGGGCAGCTGGAACTCCAACGACGCCCGCACCATGAAGATCACCTCCGGTGCGGCGCCGGAGAACTCCGGCCAGGTCATGGTCGACGCCGACACCGCCGACAAGCACCACCTGAAGCTCGGCGACGAGATCGGCGTGATCAGCGCGGTCGGCACCCACACCGCGAAGATCTCCGGCATCGCCGACTTCACCGTCACCAACCCCGGTGCCGCGATCTTCTACCTCGACACGAGGACCGCGCAGCGGACACTCGTCGGGCAGACCGGCGTCTTCACCAACGTCAACGTGACGGCCGCGCCCGGGGTGACCGACCCGCAGCTGAAGAAGAACGTGACCGGCGAACTCGGCGGCCGCTACAAGGTGCAGACCGCCAAGGAGACCGCCGACGCCAACCAGAAGGACGTCGAGAGCCTCATGACCGTCATGAAGTACGCGATGCTCGGCTTCGCCGGGATCGCGTTCCTCGTCGGCATCTTCCTGATCATCAACACCTTCTCGATGCTGGTCGCCCAGCGCACCCGCGAGATCGGCCTGATGCGGGCCATCGGCGCCGGCCGCCGCCAGGTCAACCGGTCCGTGCTCGTCGAGGCCCTGCTGCTCGGCACGGTCGGCTCGGTCCTCGGCGTCGGCGCGGGCGTCGGCATCGCGGTCGGCCTGATGAAGCTCATGGGCTCCATGGGCATGCATCTGTCGACGAGCGATCTGACGGTCGCCTGGACGACCCCGGTGGTCGGCGTCGTCCTCGGTGTCGTCGTCACCGTCCTCGCCGCCTACCTCCCCGCGCGGCGGGCCGGCAAGGTCTCCCCGATGGCCGCGCTGCGCGAGGCGGGCGCCCCCGCCGACGCCAGGGCCGGTCTCGTCCGCGCCCTGCTGGGCCTCCTGCTGACCGCCGGCGGCGGCTACGGCCTCTACCTGGCCTCGCAGGCCGACCAGGCCAAGACGGGCGCCGGCTGGCTCGGCCTCGGCATCGTGCTCTCGCTCATCGGGTTCGTCGTCATCGGCCCGCTGCTCGCCGGCGGGGTGGTGCGCGTCCTGGGCGCCGTCCTGCTGCGGATGTTCGGGCCCGTCGGACGGATGGCCGAGCGCAACGCGCTGCGCAACCCGCGCCGCACCGGCGCCACCGGCGCCGCCCTGATGATCGGCCTCGCGCTGGTCGCCTGTCTCTCGGTGGTCGGCTCCTCCATGGTCGCCTCCGCGTCCGACCAGCTCGACAAGACCGTCGGCACCGACTTCATCATCCAGTCCGACAGCGGCCAGCGGATCACCCCGCAGGCGGTCAAGGCCGTCAAGGACGTGCCGGGCCTCGCCCGGGTCACCGAGTACCGGGACACCACCGCCGACTACACCACGCCCGACGGCAAGACCCTCAAGGACACCGACATCACGGCGGCCGACCCGACGTACGCCACCGACCTGCGCACCAAGACGGTCGCCGGCGACCTCAAGGACGCCTACCTGCCCGACTCGATGTCCGTCCACGAGAAGTTCGCCAAGGCGCACGGCATCCACCTCGGCTCGAAGATCACCGTAAAGTTCAAGGACGGCGGCACGGCCCACCTGACCGTCCGCGCGATCACCAGCAGCGACGTCGTCATCGACCAGGGTGCCAAGTACATCTCCATCGCGACGCTCGCCAAGTACGTGCCGGCCGCCAAGATGCCGCTCGACGAGCTGGTCTTCGCCACCGCCAAGGACGGGCAGCAGGACGCCGCGTACAAGTCGCTCAAGTCCGCCCTGCACGACTACCCGCAGTACACCGTGCGCGACCAGACCGACTACAAGCAGGCGCTCAAGGACCAGATCGGCCAGCTGCTGAACCTGATCTACGGCCTGCTCGCCCTCGCCATCATCGTCGCGGTCCTCGGCGTGGTGAACACCCTGGCCCTCTCCGTCGTCGAGCGCACCCGCGAGATCGGCCTGATGCGGGCCATCGGCCTCTCCCGCCGCCAGCTGCGCCGCATGATCCGCATGGAGTCCGTGGTCATCGCCCTCTTCGGCGCCCTGCTGGGCCTCGGTCTGGGCATGGGCTGGGGCGCGACGGCCCAGAAGCTGCTCGCCCTGCAGGGCCTGAAGGTCCTGGAGATCCCCTGGCCGACCATCATCGGCGTCTTCGTCGGCTCCGCCTTCGTCGGCCTCTTCGCCGCCCTGGTCCCGGCGTTCCGCGCGGGCCGCATGAACGTCCTGACCGCGATCGCGACGGACTGAACCAACCTGGAGACCACCGCATACGGGGGTTGCGGGGGGAAGGCCCGGCGCCGGGGAGTCTTAAGGGACTCTCCGGCGCCGGGCGCGTCTTTGTTGTTTTTCGAGTCCCGCTTCTCGATCCACTGAGTCGGGTGGTGCGCGTCTTTGTCTTTCGAGTCCAGCTTCTCTGCTGACCGAGTCGGGTGGTGGGTGGGCATAGGCTTCGGGGGTCCAGGGGGCGGAGCCCCCTGGCACGGCCACCGCGACGCACGGCGCCTCACAGGGCGACGGAGGTTATCCACAGCCCCGGCGGCACACGCCGACGCGTCGTCGTAGTCTGGAGACCCCCGGTCGCAGCCCGCACCGGGCACTTCGCGTTGCCCGCTCCCGGCTGGCCACCACACCACACACACGACACGAAGAAGAAGAAAGAAGACGAAAGCCGCCCTGATTGACTTCCTCCCCCGCTAGAGGCGGGGGATTCCAGCGGTCGCCCGCTGGGGTTCCTGCTTCACCGACGACCGCCCCGTCCGGGAGGACTCCCGTTGAGGTCTTACACCGTCTCCACAGGCAGACGCCGCCAGCCCGGCGGCCAGGATGTTGTGTGCCGCGTTCCCGTCGCGGTCATGGACCGTGCCGCAGCACTCGCAGGTCCACTCGCGGACGGTCAGCGGCAGCTTCTCGCGGACCGTGCCGCAGTTCCCGCACAGCTTGCTGCTGGGGAAGAAGCGGTCGATCACGGCGAGTTCGCGCCCGTACCACGCGCACTTGTACTCCAGCATGGAACGCAGTTCCGTCCAGGCCGCATCCGAGATGGCGCGCGCGAGCTTGCCGTTCTTCAGCAGGTTTCGGACGGTGAGGTCCTCGATCACGACCGTTTGGTTCTCGCGGACGAGTCGAGTCGACAGCTTGTGCAGGAAGTCCCGGCGCCGGTCGGCGATCCGAGCGTGTACCTTGGCGACCTTCCGGCGGGCCTTCTCCCGGTTCGCCGAGCCCTTCGCCTTGCGGGACAGTTCCCGCTGGGCGTTCGCGAGGCGGGCACGGTCGCGGCGCTCGTGCTTCGGGTTGGCGACCTTCTCCCCGGTGGACAGTGTCACCAAGGACGTGATACCCGCGTCGATACCGACCGCGTTCGCCGTGGCCGGAGCCGGGGCAACGCGGTCGTCGCACAACAAGGATGCGAACCAGCGCCCCACGCTGTCGCGGGACACCGTCACCGTCGTGGGCTGCGCACCCTCGGGCAGTGGGCGCGACCAGCGGATGTCCAGAGGCTCCGCCATCTTCGCCAAGGTCAGCTTTCCGTCACGCCACTTGAAGCCGGACCGTGTGTACTCGGCCGACGACCGGGACTTCTTCCGGCTCTTGAAGCGCGGGTACTTGGCACGCTTGGCGAAGAAGTTCCCGAAGGCAGTCTGAAGATGGCGCAGTGCCTGCTGGAGTGGAACGGAGGACACCTCCGAGAGGAAGCCGAGTTCCTCGGTCCTCTTCCACTCAGTGAGCGCGGCGGACGACTGCACGTAGGAGATGCGGCGCTGCTCGCCGTACCAGGCCCGCGTGCGCTCCTCCAGCGCCTTGTTGTAGACGAGGCGGACGCAGCCGAACGTGCGGGACAGCTCAGCCGCCTGCTCGTCCGTGGGGTAGAAGCGGTACTTGAAAGCCCGCTTGACCTGCTGCGTCATAGCTCACATTCTATCAGATTCCGTGTTAGCGGGGTGGGTTGTGTGGTCGGCGGAGCGTGCTCTGCCGCTGCGCGGCTCCGTGACCGGGATGCGTTTCCTTACCCGGCTGAAGCCGGGGGTTTCCACACAAGGAGTTCCCGATGAGCCTGCACGGTCTGCTCGACGCCGTCGTCAAGGACCCCGCCCTCGCGGAAGCGATCAAGGCAGCCGGGGACGGCAACCGCATGCACGTCGACCTGGTCGGCCCCCCGGCGGCCCGCCCCCTCGCGGTCGCCGCCCTGGCCCGCGAGGCCGGCCGCCCCGTGCTCGCGGTCACCGCCACCGGCCGCGAGGCCGAGGACCTCGCCGCGGCCCTGCGCACGCTCCTGCCCTCCGAGGGCGTCGCGGAGTACCCCTCCTGGGAGACCCTCCCGCACGAGCGCCTCAGCCCCCGCAGCGACACCGTCGGCCGCCGCCTCGCCGTCCTGCGCCGCCTCGCCCACCCCCGCCCCGACGACCCCGAGACCGGCCCGGTCTCCGTCGTCGTCGCGCCCGTACGATCCGTGCTCCAGCCGCAGGTCAAGGGCCTCGGCGACCTGGAGCCGGTGGCCCTGCGCACCGGCCAGAGCGCCGACCTGAACGAGGTCGTGGAAGCCCTCGCCGCGGCCGCCTACGCGCGCGTGGAGCTCGTCGAGAAGCGCGGCGAGTTCGCCGTCCGCGGCGGCATCCTGGACGTCTTCCCGCCCACCGAGGAACACCCCCTGCGCGTCGAGTTCTGGGGCGACGACGTCGAGGAGATCCGCTACTTCAAGGTCGCCGACCAGCGCTCCCTGGAGGTAGCCGAGCACGGCCTGTGGGCGCCGCCCTGCCGTGAGCTGCTGCTGACCGAGGGCGTCCGCGCCCGTGCGCGGGCCCTCGCCGAGGAACACCCCGAACTGGGCGAACTGCTGAACAAGATCGCGGAGGGGATCGCGGTCGAGGGCATGGAGTCCCTCGCCCCGGTCCTCGTCGACGACATGGAGCTGCTGCTCGACGTGCTGCCCAAGGGCGCGATGGCCGTCGTCTGCGACCCGGAGCGGGTCCGCACGCGCGCCGCCGACCTGGTGGCCACCAGCCAGGAGTTCCTGCAGGCCTCCTGGGCGGCCACGGCCGGCGGCGGCGAGGCGCCCATCGACGTCGGTGCGGCCTCCCTGTGGTCGATCGCGGACGTCCGCGACCGCGCCCGCGAGCTGGACATGATGTGGTGGTCGGTGTCGCCGTTCGCGGCGGACGACGAGCCGGCCGCCGACACCCTCAAGCTGGGCATGCACGCTCCCGAGACCTACCGCGGCGACACCGCGAAGGCCCTCGCCGACACCAAGGGCTGGCTGGCCGACGGCTGGCGCACGGTGTTCGTCACCGAGGGCCACGGCCCCGCCTCCCGCACCGTCGAGGTGCTCGGCGGCGAGGGCATCGCGGCCCGCCTCGACGTCGACCTGGGCGAGCTGAGCCCCTCGGTCGTGCACGTGTCGTGCGGCTCGATCGACTACGGCTTCGTCGACCCGGCGCTCCGCCTCGCCGTCCTCACCGAGACCGACCTGTCCGGGCAGAAGGCGGCCGGCAAGGACGGCGCCCGGATGCCGGCCCGCCGCCGCAAGACCATCGACCCGCTCACCCTGGAGCCCGGCGACTATATCGTCCACGAGCAGCACGGCGTCGGCCGCTACATCGAGATGGTGCAGCGCACCGTCCAGGGCGCCACCCGCGAGTACCTGGTCGTCGAGTACGCCCCCGCCAAGCGCGGCCAGCCCGGCGACCGGCTGTACATCCCCACCGACCAGCTGGAGCAGATCACCAAGTACGTCGGCGGGGAGGCGCCCACCCTGCACCGCCTGGGCGGCGCGGACTGGACGAAGACCAAGGCGCGCGCCAAGAAGGCCGTCAAGGAGATCGCCGCCGACCTGATCAGGCTCTACAGCGCGCGCATGGCCGCGCCCGGGCACGCGTTCGGCGGGGACACGCCCTGGCAGCGCGAGCTGGAGGACGCGTTCCCGTACGCGGAGACCCCGGACCAGCTGACCACCATCGCCGAGGTCAAGGAGGACATGGAGAAGTCGGTCCCCATGGACCGCCTGGTCTGCGGCGACGTCGGCTACGGCAAGACCGAGATCGCGGTGCGGGCCGCGTTCAAGGCCGTACAGGACGGCAAGCAGGTGGCCGTCCTCGTCCCCACGACCCTGCTGGTGCAGCAGCACTTCGGGACGTTCTCCGAGCGGTACTCGCAGTTCCCGGTGAGCGTGAAGGCGCTCTCCCGCTTCCAGACCGACACCGAGGCGAAGGGGACCCTGGAGGGCCTGCGCGAGGGCGCGGTCGACGTCGTCATCGGCACCCACCGGCTGTTCTCCTCCGAGACCAAGTTCAAGGACCTCGGCCTGGTCATCGTCGACGAGGAGCAGCGCTTCGGCGTCGAGCACAAGGAGCAGCTGAAGAAGCTGCGCGCCAACGTCGACGTGCTGACCATGTCGGCCACCCCGATCCCGCGCACCCTGGAGATGGCGGTCACCGGCATCCGCGAGATGTCCACGATCACCACGCCCCCGGAGGAGCGGCACCCGGTGCTCACCTTCGTCGGGCCGTACGAGGAGAAGCAGATCGGCGCCGCCATCCGCCGCGAACTGCTGCGCGAGGGCCAGGTCTTCTACATCCACAACCGGGTGGAGTCCATCGACCGCGCGGCGGCCAGACTCCGCGAGATCGTCCCCGAGGCGCGCATCGCGACCGCCCACGGCCAGATGTCGGAGTCGGCCCTCGAACAGGTCGTCGTCGACTTCTGGGAGAAGAAGTTCGACGTCCTCGTCTCCACCACGATCGTCGAGTCCGGCATCGACATCTCCAACGCCAACACGCTCATCGTCGAACGCGGCGACACCTTCGGCCTCTCCCAGCTGCACCAGCTGCGCGGCCGCGTCGGCCGTGGGCGTGAGCGCGGGTACGCGTACTTCCTGTACCCGCCGGAGAAGCCGCTGACCGAGACGGCCCACGAGCGCCTCGCGACCATCGCCCAGCACACCGAGATGGGCGCCGGCATGTACGTGGCGATGAAGGACCTGGAGATCCGCGGCGCCGGCAACCTGCTCGGCGGCGAGCAGTCCGGGCACATCGCGGGCGTCGGCTTCGACCTCTACGTCCGCATGGTCGGCGAGGCCGTCGCGGACTACCGGCGGCAGCTGGAGACCGGCGAGATCGAGGAGGAGCCGCCGCTGGAGGTCAAGATCGAGCTGCCCGTCGACGCGCACGTCCCGCACGACTACGCGCCCGGCGAGCGGCTGCGCCTCCAGGCCTACCGTGCCATCGCCTCCGCCAACTCGGAGGAGGACATCAGGGCCGTCCGCGAGGAACTCACCGACCGCTACGGCAAGTTGCCCGAGCCGGTGGAGAACCTGCTGCTGGTCGCCGGCCTGCGGATGCTGGCCCGCGCGTGCGGGGCCGGCGAGATCGTCCTCCAGGGCACCAACATCCGCTTCGCGCCGGTCGAGTTGCGCGAGTCGCAGGAGCTGCGGGTCAAGCGCCTGTACCCGGGGACCGTCATCAAGCCGGCCGTCCACCAGCTCCTGGTACCCCGCCCGAAGACCGCGAAGGTGGGCGGCAAGCCGCTGGTCGGCCGGGAACTGCTGGGCTGGGTAGGGGAGTTCCTCGCCTCGATCCTGGGGTCGTGACGGATCACCCGCAGGGGGCGCGTGGGGCGTGCGGGACGCGCGGACCGGTGGGCCGGTACCGGCGGCCGCATCCGCGCCGCGCGCCCTGCGCCACCGCCGACAGGCGGGCCTGATCGCCTCCGCGCGCGCCACGGCGGGGCGTCAAGGTGTGAGGAGCGCCATCGGGGGCATCCGGTCGCTGCGGGGAGTGAGCGGGCGCGAAGGCGCACGGTTCGGGCTTCCCTCGGCGTGTCGCCAGGTTGCTGATAAGGACTGGTTGGCGGCATGAGCCCCTTTGGGTGGTATATGGCCCGAACCGTGCGGCAGTTACCGTTGGACCAGCAGGAATCCGCCCGTGCGATGGCGGATCCGGGAAAGCAGGAGGGGGCGCACGTGGCGCGTCTGAGGGGCGGGGCGGTCGTCGCCGTCGTCGTGTTGTTCGCCGTGGCCGGATGCAACGACCTGGAGGACAAGGGGAGTTCGGGAGCCCAGGGTGCGGGCGGCGGGGGAGCGGCGCTGACCGCCGCCGACTCGCTGACCGTCAAGGGCAGGGCGCCGAAGACCGGTTACTCCCGGGAGAAGTTCGGCTCCGCCTGGGCGGACACGGACTCCAACTCCTGCGACACCCGGGACGACATCCTCAAGCGCGACCTGAAGGAGGTGAAGTTCACCGACGGCGACTGCAAGGTCTCCTACGGAGTCCTGGAGCCGGACCCGTACTCCGGCAAGCAGGTCACCTACCAGCGGGGCCGCAGTCTGGTCGACATAGACCACCTCGTCGCCCTCTCGGACGCCTGGCAGAAGGGCGCCAAGTACTGGGACGCCAGCAAGCGCATAGCCCTGGCCAACGACCCGCTGAACCTCCTGGCGGTCGACGCGAGTGCGAACCGGGGCAAGGGTGACGGCGACGCGGCCACCTGGCTCCCGACGAACAAGGCCTACCGCTGCACCTACGTCGCCGCGCAGGTGGCCGTGAAGAAGAAGTACGGCCTGTGGGTCACCGCCGCCGAGAAGGCCGCGATGAAGAAGGTCCTCGAAACCTGTCCCGGCCAGGAACTCCCCTCGGGCGGCAACCCGACCAAGGCGCCGGAGAGGTTCCACGCGGCCTGAGGGCGGCGGCCCCTTTCGCGGGGTCCGGCCTTGGCAAACGTAAACGCGGGCACAAGTGCATAACGGCTCGGCGTAACGGGAGCGGTGCGAGTGTAAGGAATTGATAAAGAGCAAAAGGGGGCAGCCGGGGTAAGACGGGGCCGGTTCAGCAAGCGCTGGTCAAGATCGCTCCAAGGGTCCCCCTTCGCTCCTGTTCATAGCGTGTACACAACAGGCAGGATCTCTTCGTTTTCCCTGCCCTTCCTGCCTGTTGGAGTCACTCCCGTGCGCTTCAGGTCACTTCGCCGTGCCCGCTCCGCCCGTCGCACCCGACGGCTGCGGCGCTGCGCCGCGCTGTTCGCCCTCGTCGGACTCGCGCTGACGCTGACCACCCAGGAGGCCGCGGCCGCGGGCATGGAGCTGACGGCCGTCCAGCTGCCCGGCCTCAGCCTGAAGTCGCTGGCGTCCTGGTTCGAGGACCCGCACTGGGGCAGGCTGCCGCACCAGCAGTCGGGCACGGCCGCCGGTCGCGCACACCACGTCTCCGCACAGGCCACCGCCGCCCACCGCGGCAAGGGGCAGAAGCCCGGCAAGGGCCGCGGCGAGCTGTCCGCCTACCAGGCGCACAACGCCAAGCCGGCCCAGGGCCGCAGCGCCGGCGGCCACTTCGACGCGAAGACCAGCAAGCTCAGCACCACCAAGTCCTCGCGCACCGAGAGCGTCTACCGGAACGCGGACGGCAGCACCACCCGCGAGATGTACACCAGCCCCGTCAACTACCAGGTCGGCAAGGGCAGATGGGCGCCCATCGACGTGGACGTACGGGCCGGACCCGGCGGCCGCTGGTACGAGAAGGCCAACTCCGTCGCCGTCGACTTCGGCGCCAAGGGCACCGACTCCGCCCTCGCCTCCCTCGCCGACGGCAACGGCCACCGCATCGCCTACGCCCTGCAGGGCGCCGCCCCCGTCAAGGGCACCGCCGACGGCTCCACCGTCACCTACCACAGCGTCCTGGCCGACACGGACCTCGCGCTCTCCCCGACCGCCACCGGCGTCAAGGAGTCCGTCGTCCTCGACTCCGCCGACGCGGACAACACCTGGACCTTCCCGCTCACCCTCAAGGGCCTCACCCCCGTCCAGCAGCAGAACGGCTGGACCGACCTGCGGGACTCCGCCGGCAGGACCGTCGAGCGCATCCCCCCGGCGTACGCCTTCGACTCGAAGGTGAACCCGCGCTCCGGCGACCCGGCCACCACCCACGACGTCACCACCAAGCTCGTCCGCACCGACAGCGGCTACGCCCTGCGGATCACCCTGGACAAGGGCTGGCTGCACAGCGCCAAGAGGGTCTTCCCCGTCACCGTCGACCCCACCGTCGACGACGGCTGGACCACCACCTACGTCGAGTCCGGCTACGCCGCCCAGGACCGCTCCTACGAGCAGACCATCAAGGTCGGCTCCTACGACTCCGGCACCCACAGCGCGATCAGCCTCGTCAACCACTGGGACACCGCCTGGGACGCCAGCGGCGCCACCGTCACCGAGTCCCACCTGGACATCTTCGACACCTGGGCCGCCACCTGCACCGCCGAGCGCTTCGACGTCGCCCTGGTCACCTCGGCCTGGACCCCGGAGACCGCCACCAGCTACCCGGGCCCCTCCACCGGCTCCTCCATCGGCAACCTCACCCCGAGCGTGCCCAACGCCTGCGCCAACACCGCCGCCGACCGCACCGTCGGCGACTGGCTCCAGGTCCCGCTGTCCACCTCCGCCATCCAGGGCTGGTTCAGCGGCACCAGCGCCGACTACGGCCTCGCGGTGTACGCCTCGACGAGCGACGCCCTGCACTGGAAGCAGTTCGGCTCCTTCAACGACCCCGGGGACGGCCCGCACCTCCTGGTCACCTACACCGGCAACACCGCGCCGCAGCTGTACGAGCAGTTCCCGGCCGACAACGCCGTCGAGTACACCACCACGCCCGAGCTGACCGCCTGGGCCGGCGGCGCCAACTCCACCAGCGGCTCCGGCAACCAGTACCTGTTCCGCGTCTACGACTCCAGCGGCACCAAGGTCGCCGACTCGGGCCTGGTCTCCACCGGCGACTGGACCGTGCCCACGGGCAAGCTGGCCTGGGGCAAGAGCTACTCGTGGACCGTGCAGGCGTACGACTCCACGACCGCCCTGTACTCCACGCCGACGTCGTACGCGATGTCCGTGGAGGTCCCGCAGACCGTCATCACCTCGGGGCTGTCGCAGAACAGCAGCGACCACGGCTTCGACGCGACCAGCCGCAACTACACGACCAGCGACACCGACGCGTCCATCTCCACCGTCGGCCCGTCCCTGGACGTCGAGCGCGACTACAACTCCCGCGACCCGCGCTCGACGGGCGCGTTCGGCGCCGGCTGGTCGAGCATCTTCGACGCGCGGGCCGCCGAGCACTACACCGCCGCCGGCGCGGTCTCCAGCGTCTTCGTCACCTACCCCGACGGCTCCGAGGTCGGCTACGGCAAGAACAGCGACGGCACCTTCACCCCCGGCAACGGACGCTTCGCCACCTTCCAGACGGTCACCGCCGGCGGCTACAAGCTGACCGACAAGGACGACACCGTCTACGCCTTCACCAAGAGCCTGGGCTCGGGTGTCTACGGCCTGGACTCGGTCACCGACGCCAACGGCCGGTCCGTCACCTTCACCTGGACCAGCGGCCACGTCACCCTGATGAAGTCCGCCGTCTCCGGCCGCTCCCTCAGCCTGGCCTGGTCCACGCCCAGCGGCGCCTCGGCCGCGCACGTCGCCACCGTCACCACCGACCCCGTCACCGCGGGCAACTCGGCCACCACCGAGACGTGGAACTACGGCTACACCGGTGACCAGCTCACCACCGTGTGCCCGCCGGTGTCGGCCACCAAGTGCACCACCTACGGCTACACCAGCGGATCGCCGTACCAGACCGCCTCCCTCGACCTCGACCCGCACGCCTACTGGCCGCTGTCGGAGTCCTCCGGCACCACCGCCAAGGACGCCGTCGTCGCCAACGAGGGCACCACCGACGCCACCTACCAGAACGTCACCCTCGGCGCCGCGGGACCGCTGACCGGCTCCTCCGCCACGGCCGCCGCCTTCAACGGCACCACCTCCGACATCTCGCTGCCGAAGAACCTCGGCAACGACACCGACTCCGGCGCGATCTCGCTCTGGTTCAAGACGTCGGCGGGTCCGGGCGTGCTGTACTCCTACGCCTCCCAGCCGATCGGCTCGGGACAGGCGGCCGGCTTCTACACGCCGTCGATCTACGTCGGCACCGACGGCAAGCTGAACGCCGAGTTCTGGTACAGCGGCGGCGCGAACCCGATCCAGACCTCCGCCTCGGTCGCCGACGGCAAGTGGCACCACGTGGTGCTGTCCGCCGCGGGCAACTCGCAGACCCTGTACCTGGACAACACCAAGATCGGCTCGCGGACCGGCACCGTCTCCATCAAGAGCGCCACCGCCTTCGGCAAGAACCAGGTCTACAACTACCTCGGCACCGGCTTCCTCGGCGGCGCCTGGCCCGACGAACCGAACTACTCCACGTCGTCCTCGGCCGGCACCGCCAGCTACTTCACCGGCTCCATCGCCGACGTCGCCTGGTACAGCCGCCCGCTGGTGGCCGCCGACGTCAGCGACCTGTACAAGTACGGCACCCACAGCGCCAGCCTGCTGACCTCGGTCAAGCGGCCGTCCGGCAAGACCTACGCCGCGATGGTGTACGACACCGACTCCACCGCGCTCACCCAGCTCACCGACGAGAACGGCGGTGTGTGGAAGCTCGGCGCGCCCACCGTCACCGGCTCCAGCGACACCTACCGCGGCGCGGTCCTCGGCGGCGCCCCGCTCCAGTACTACCGCCTCGGGGAAGCGGCGGGCGCCACCCAGGCCCTGGACGAGGTGCGCGGCGGCAACGGCACCTACAGCGCGGTGACGCTCGGCGCGAGCGGACCCTTCAGCGACCACACCACCGCCTCCTTCAACGGCAGCACCTCGTACGTGGAGGTGCCCGCCGCCCTGCTGCACGCGAAGAGCGACCGCAGCGTCGAACTGTGGTTCAAGACCGCCGCGCAGGGCGTCCTGATCGGCGACCAGTCCGTGGCCATCGCCGGCGCGACCTCCGCGACCGGCACCTGGACGCCGGTGCTGTACGTCGGCAGCGACGGCAAGCTGCACGGCCACTTCTGGTCCGGCAGCGGCTCGGGGTCCACGGCCTTCGGCTCCACCGGCACGGTCACCGACAGTGCCTGGCACCACGTGGCGCTCACCGTGAGCGGCACCACCCAGACGATGTACCTGGACGGCATCAAGCAGGCCGCCTACACCGGCGCGCCGGGCGACCAGTCCAACAGCCACGTCTACATCGGCGCCGGCTTCGCCAAGAGCTGGCTGAACACACCGGGCGAGGTCAGCCACTTCAACGGCGCCATCGCCGAGGTGTCCTTCTACGGCACCGGCCTCACCCAGGACGACGTCGACGCCCACTTCGAGGCCGCCAAGGACTCCACGGGCCTGCTGCCGGTGAAGACGGTCAAGGTCACCACCCCGACCACCGCGACCACCACCTACACCTACGACGTCCTGCACGACGACCGCGAGCTGAGCGAGACCGACGCCCTCGGCAACACCACCCGCTTCGGCTACGACACCGCCGGCTTCGAGCACACCGTCACCGACCCCAACGGGGCGATGACCACCACCGGTCACGACGTCCGCGGCAACATCGTCTCCTCGACGACCTGCCAGGACCAGGCCGCCAACAAGTGCAACACCGAGTACTACACGTACTACCCGGACGACACCACGGCCCAGCTGACCACCGCCGACCCGCGCAACGACCAGCTGCTGACCGAGCGGGACGGCCGCTCCTCGTCCGCCACCGACAACACCTACCTGACGTCGTACACGTACGACTCGGCGGGCGACCAGACGGCCGTCACCGGTCCCGCCGTCCCCGGCTTCCCGAACGGCCGTACCTCCGCCACCCAGTACAGCGACGGCACCAGCACCTTCCCGTCGGCCGACGGCGGCGTCGTCCCGGCCGGCCTGCCGGTGAAGACCACCAGCCCCGGCGGCGCGGTCAACCAGGTCGCCTACTTCGCCGACGGCGACGTGGCCTCCACCACGGACGCCATCGGCCTGGTCACCTCGTACAGCTACGACGGCCTCGGCCGGGTCACCAGCCAGAAGGCGGTCTCCGACACCTACCCGAACGGCCTGGTCACCTCGTACAAGTACGACGCGGCCGACGAGGTCACCGAGGAGCACGACCCGCAGATCACCGACCGGCTCAGCGGCGCCACCCACTCCGCGGTGAGCAGCACGGTCTTCGACGAGGACGGCAACGTCACCTCGCAGACCGTCGCCGACGCGAGCGGCGGCGACAGCTCCCGCACCCAGACGTGGACCTACGACGCCTACGACCACGTGCTGACCGAGGCCGACGCCAACGCGGCCGCGGGCGCGAACAACGGCAACACCACCACGTACACCTACGACTCCTCGGGCAACCGCACGAAGGAGGTCGCGTCCAACGGCGACGAGACCCGCTACTCGTACGACGCCGAGGGCAACCTGCTCACGCAGGGCCTGATGTACACGGGCGACCCGGTGAGCCCGCAGACCGCGAGCCTGCTCACCGAGGAGTCGCGCGCCTACGACCCCTCCGGCCGGCTGGCGTCCGTCACCGACGCGATGGGCAACACCACGTCGTACACCTACACGGACGACGGCCTGCTCGCGACGGCGACGAAGAAGAGCGCCGACGGCGCCGGCAGCTACGTCCTGGAGTCGGACGCGTACGACGCGGCCGGCAACATGGTCTCCCAGACCACCGACAACGGCGAGACGGTCACCAACTTCACGGTGGACGCGGCCGCCCGCACCACCGCCACCACCGTCGACCCGACCGGCGTGGACCGCGTCACCAGCGTCTCGTACACCCCGGACGACCAGGTCGCCACCCAGACCGACCACGACGCCACCGGCGCCGACCGCACGGTCACCAGCACCTACGACGACATGGGCAACCTCCTCGGCGAGACGCTGTACGGAGACGCCTCCGGGCACCCCGCGGGCTGGTGGAAGCTGAACCAGACCACCGGCCGCTCCGTCACCGACTCCTCCGGCAGCGGCAGCACCGCGACCGCGGGCAGCGGCGTGACCTGGTCGGACGGCGCCGCGCAGTTCAGCGGCGACACCTCGGGCAACGGCGACATCGTCGCCACCAACGGCCCGGTCCTGGACACCAGCGCCTCCTACACCGTCTCGGCCTGGGTGAAGCTGCACGACACCTCCACCTTCCGGACCTTCGTCGCCCAGGGCGGCACCAACCGGGGCTCCTTCTACCTGCAGTACGCGTCCAGCCAGGGCGTCTACCGCCTCATCTCACCCAGCTCGGACTCCTCCGGCACCCCGTCCGCGTACTACAACGCCGCCGCCTCCACCGCCCCGGCCCTTGACACCTGGACCCAGCTGGTCGGCGTCTTCGACGCCTCGACCGGCACCATGAGCCTCTACGTCAACGGCTCCCTCGCGGGCACCGCCGCCAACACCTCGCCGTGGACCGGCACCGGCCCGTTGTCCGTCGGCGGCGTGAAGACCGCCGGCGGCTCCGTCGCCAACGTGGTCAACGGAGCGGCGAGCAACGTCCAGACCTACCAGCGCGCCCTGTCCGCCTCCGAGATCTCCTCCCTCTACGGCAAGGGCCGCTCGGGCGGCACGGTCGGCTCGTCCGACGAGCAGACCACCAAGTGGACGTACGACAAGCGCGGCCTGCCGACGTCCATGACGGACGCCGACACCAACACCACGAACTACGCCTACGACGAGGCGGGCAACCTCGCGCTCACCACCGCGCCGGCCGTGCAGGTGGAGAAGGACGGCACCAGCCCGGACACCGAGCGCCCGACGACCGTCTCCGGCTTCAACACCTTCGGCGAGGCGGTCGAGGAGCAGGACCCGGACGGCAACACCACCACCACGGCGTACGACGCGAACGGCGACAAGGTCTCCGAGACCCTGCCGACGTACACCCCGGCGGGCGCGGCCTCGCCGAACGCGGGCACCACGGTGTGGACGTACGACAGCCAGGGCAACCAGACCTCGGTCACCACCCCGGGCGGCAAGACCACGTCCTACCTCTACGACCAGATGGGCGACCTCGCCCAGGTCACCGAGCCGGACACCACCAAGACCCATGCCACCTACGACACGGCCGGCGACCAACTGACGTCGACGGACGCCACCGGCGCCCAGACCCAGGCGACCTACGACTACCTGGGCCGCCAGCTGACCCAGACCACCCTGGAGCGCTACCCGTCCACGCGCACGCTGACCTCGCACTACTCCTACGGGGTCACGACCGGCAACCCGTACGGGTCGCACCTGGCCTCGGCGACGTCGCCGGGCGGGGTGACCACCTCCTACGGCTACAACCGGGCCGGTGACACCACCTCGGTCACGGACGGCGCGGGCAACACCACCCGCTACACCTACGACTTCGAGGGCAACCAGCAGAAGGCGATCCTCGCCGACAACAGCTACACGCAGACGGACTACAACGCCGCCGGCGACCCGGCGCAGAGCACGCAGTACGACGCGAACGGCACCGTCCTCGCGCAGTCCTCGACGGGCTACGACGGCGTCGGCAACGTCACCTCGATCACCGACGCCCGCAACCACACCAGCCACTTCACCTACGACGCGGCCGGCACGATCACCCAGGAGATCCAGCCGGTCGACGACACGACGTCGATCACGACGACGTTCGGCTACGACGCGGCCGGCAACCGCACCCGGTTCACCGACGGCCGTAACAACTCCTGGCGCTACACGTACACGCCGTGGGGCCAGCAGGAGAAGGTGATCGAGCCGACGACGGCGCAGTACACGTCGGCGGCGGACTCGACGACCACCTACGCGTACGACAACGACGGTCAGCTGACCGGCGTGACGCTGCCCGGCGGCGTCACCACGTCCCTGTCCTACGACTCGGTCGGCCAGCTCAGGTCGATGTCCGGCTCCGGCGCGGACGCGGCGACGGCCACCCGCAGCTTCAGCTACGACTCCGACGGCCGTGTCCTGTCGGCGGACACCGCCGAGGCGGGCACCACGGGCGCCGCCGACCACCAGGCGTCCACGCACGACGCGTTCACCTACGACGACCGCGGCGACGTCCTGACGACGTCGGGCTCGGCCGGCTCCTCCGGCTTCGCCTACACCGACGACGGCCTGATGTCCTCGCGCACGGACGCGGCGGGCACCACGAGCTACGGCTACGACTCCGCGGGCCGCCTGTCGTCCCTGAACGACGCGGCGACCGGCAAGCAGCTGACGTACTCGTACGACAACCTCGACGAGCTGACGTCCGTCAAGTACGGCTCGACGGGCCAGACCAGGTCCTTCGGCTACAACAGCGCACACGAACTGACCAGCGACACCCTGGTCCAGGGCGCCTCGACGCTGGCGAGCTTCGCCTACGGCTACGACAAGAACGGCAACCTGACGTCGAAGACGACGACCGGGGTGACGGGCGCGTCGGCGAACACCTACGCCTACGACTACGCGAACCGCCTGACGTCGTGGAACAACGGCACGGCGACCACCGCCTACGCCTACGACGCGTCGGGCAACCGGATCCGCAACGGCTCGAACGTGTACACGTACGACGCCCGGGACGAGCTGACGTCGGACGGCGTGAACTCGTACGCCTACTCGGCGCGCGGCACGATGACCCAGCAGTCCGCCACGTCCGGCACGGTGGCGCTCAAGGCGGACGCCTTCGGCGGCCAGGTGGTGGCCGGCTCCCAGTCGTACACGCTGGACGCACTGGGCCGGAACATCACGGACACGGACACGAGTGTCGGCTCGTCGCGGACGTTCGCCTACTCCGGCGCGGACAACACGATCGCCTCGGACGGCGACACCACGTACACCTACGACCCCGCGGGCGGTGTGGTCGGCATCAAACCGTCCGGCGGAACCGCCGTCCTGGCCCTGACGGACCAGCACGCGGACGTCGTCGGCACGTTCACCTCGGGCGCGACGACCCTCTCCGGCTCGCAGTCCTACGACCCTCTGGGCAAGGTGCTGTCGACGTCCTCGATGTCCGGCCACCTCGGCTTCCAGTCCGGCTGGACCGAACCCGGCACCGGTGACGTGGGCACGGCGTCCCGCTGGTACGACCCGGCCACGGGCCAGTTCCTCAACAAGGACAGCGTCTCCCTCGACGCGACGCCGAACTCGGTGTCCGCGAACCCCTTCGCCTACGTCGACGACAACCCGATGGCGGGCACCGACGACTCGGGCAACTGCTCCTGGTACGACGTGGTGTGCGGTGCGAAGAAGGCCGTGCACCACGCCTCGCACGCCTACCACGCGGTCAAGCGCGCGGCGACGCACATCTACCACCGGGCCAAGGCGGCGGTGCACCGGGTGGTCAAGCGGGTCAAGCACACGGTGCGCAAGGTCGTGCACCACGTGCAGGACGTCTACCGCTCCACGGTGCGCTACACGCGGCACGTGTACCAGTACGCGGCCAGACACGTCCGGCGCGTCACCCACTACGCGGTGCACGCCCTCCACACCGCGTACCACAAGGTCTCCCATGCCGTGCACCGCGTGGTGCACGCGGTGAAGAAGGCGGCGCACAAGGTCGCGCACGTCGTGAAGAAGGCGGCACACGCGGTCGCCCACGTGGCCCGGACCGCGTACCACGCGACGGTCACGGCGGCGAAGGCGACGGCGAAGTTCGTCAAGCACCACGAGGCGGCGATCACCTCGCTGGTGGTCTCCACGGTGGTCTTCGCCGGCTGCGAGGCGGCGACCGCGGGCGTGGGCTCCATCGGCTGCGCCGCGCTGGCGGGTGCGGCCGGCTCGCTGGTCGAACAGGGCTTCAAGTGCGCCGACAACGGCGGCGGCGACTGCAGCGTGGGCGCGTTCGCCGGCTCGGCGATCGAGGGCGCGGCCGCGGGCGCGGTCGGCGGAGCCCTGGGCGAACTCGGCGGCCAGCTCCTGGCCAAGGCGGCCCCGAAGGCGATGAGCGCGGTCGGCGGCCTCTTCGGGAAGGGCGCGGCGGAGGCCGGGGAGTCCGCGGCGGCGGATGCCACGGAGGAGGCGGCCACTACGGGGGAGGCGGAGGCGGCGAGCACGAAGGCGCAGTCGCATTCGAACGAGACCGAGTGCCACAGCTTCACCGCCGGTACCCAGGTACTCATGGCCGACGGCACGACGCAGGCCATCGACCACATCAAGGTCGGCGACACGATCGCCAACTCGGTACCAGGCGCGAAGGGCACCGAGGCCCACAAGGTCACTGCGGTCATCGTGACACACACCGACCACGACTTCGTCGACCTGACCATCAGGCAGGCGGCGTCCGAGGCGACGGCCAAGTCCACGCTGAAGGCGGGCGCGAAGACCCTGGCCGGGAAGATCGCCAAGAAGGCGGCGCGCAAGGCGGCGTTCGGCCTGGCGGCGTCGGCGGCTGTGCTTGGCACGCTCTCTGCAGGCCACGGTCACGCTGCGGCCGACCAGCCGGCGACGGCGACCGTGGCGGCGGTCAGTGATGTGTCCGCAGGGCAGGCGACCAAGACCGATGCGAGCCTGAAGAGCACGCAGGTCGCCCACCTGACGACAACCTTCCACCACCCGTTCTACGACGAAACTCAGTCGGCTTTCGTCGAGGGCAAGGACCTCAACGTCGGCGACGTCCTCCAGACCCCGACCGGAATCGCAGAAGTCGCCACTGTCCGCCTGTACCACGCGAACACGACGACGTATGACCTGACGATCGGCAGCCTCCACACCTACTACGTGGAGGCAGGTGACACCCCAGTCCTCGTCCACAACTGTGGTTACGAGGAGGAGGCGCAGACTGCACAGAAGCGGGCTGATGAACTCAAGAACAAGTGGGGCAGGGGCCATGGCTGGTCGACTGTTGCTGTGGTCGGAGTGCGCAACAAGACCACAGGCGTAATTTCCCAAAAAGTCGCACTGGCTGGTGGCAAGGACATCAGCGCGATCGGTGAGGATGTCCTGCAGGACGGCGAGAGCTTCATCCAGGGACAGATCGTCCCAGGCAGGTTGACTGCGAATGGCAATCCAGCGTTTGAGCACGCCGAAGAGGCTGTCTTCAACTGGGCGAAGGAAAACGACCACGAAGTCATCTATGGGGGAACGTCTCGGAACGTATGCAGGGGAGTTTGTGAACCATTGGTCCGTGCAACGATGACCCTTGGTGGAAAGGTGTTCCGAGGGGCAGCCGACAAGACGCAATTCAGGATGTTCTGGCAAACGACACGATATTAGTTGTTCAAATCGCGGGTTGAACGCCCGACTTAATTCGTGGCCCACCAGTCTTCCACTGGTGGGCCACGCTCGATTATGGGGGCAGTCTTAGTCGGCCAGCTGCCACAGATTCACGGACGTTCGGTCCTTGGAGACTGTGTACCAAGCGCCGCCCCCTGCTGAGTGGGCAGGCCCCCAGACAGGGAAGGGGTAAGAAATCTCGTCCTGCAGGCTCATTCCTGGCACGTCTACCAGCCAGTGGCGGACCGTGCCGTACCGGACGTCGCATTCAGAGGTTCCGGCAACAATGAGGTCTTCATTCACAAAGGCGGCTCCATAGTCCCAGTACACCCTGTCTCCACCTGTGCTCTGCGGGTGCGTCGGCAGGTTGTCTTGGGCGCTCAATTCCCGCAGGAGAGAACCGTCCTCCACCTGGTGGAGGGAGAGGGACCATTGCCCAACAGGCACAGTGAGGAGGTGTTGGCCACCGGGACTCACATCGAGGAGAACCCGCTCGATGCCGATCTGTTCGGCAATAAGCTGCTGCCCATCCCAGCGTCCCCACAAAACGGGCGACCCCTCCTCGCCCTCGCCGATACTCAAGCCCATCTGCGTAGGGTCCGGATGTGTCGTGTGCTCGGAATTCGAGGCCACAGTCTTGGTGTTGACACGTCCTAGGACCTCTCCGGTCACAGTGTCCAGGACCACCCACAGTTCCTCTTTGTCTTCCGTAACCTCATCGGCGCCCAAGGGGCCGATGAGGTGCGCCCAGACAAGCCTGCCGTCTGACGGGAGGGCGACAGAGCCACTGTCGGAGTAGAAGTGGTCCTCGTCATGGGCGTATTCGTCGAACGAATGATGCATCAGGGAGCAACTGCCATTCCAACAACTGTGCTGCACCTCCCACCGCGTCGCACCAGTCGGCTCGACCGATCGCACGGCGTGCAGGCCGGCGAACAGTGCCACGTCTCGTTGTGGTGACACTGTCACTGACCCGAAGCGACGCGGCCAAGGAGCCGGGAAGCGGACCTCGTGCGCTAGATCGGTGCTGGGGATGTCCAGGTCGACGGCCAACAATTCAGTGTCACCCCGCTGAATGAGCAGCCGGCGGCCGGACCAGTGCAGCACCTGTGGAGCCTCCGCTGATGTCGGGTCCAGCGGAGCAGCCACAGTGGTGACGAGACGAGCAGCGACAGTCACAGAATCCTCCAGCCACGGATGAGACGCGATGCGAGCGTCAGGCGTCCACCATATGGGCAACCCAGGCCTCACCCGGGTGGACTCAGTACCGGGGTACGACGAACGCGTGACCTGGCTCGCGATGACAGGTATGGGCTCACGCCAAGTGACATCGGGGCTAGAGCGACTTCAGGAAGTCGATCAGCTGCCCGAGCATCCTCTCGAACTCATGGGCACTCATCCGACAGTCCTCGAACTGCCCGTACATGTCGCCGAGTTCGATCTCGCCCGGCCCCACGCGACTGACCTGTGCGCTCGTGGTTGCCAGGGTGTAGTCGTCGCCGAACTCCTCCGCCATCCTCTGCCACTCGCGCAGATAGCTCTCCACGGAGTCGGGCGATTCGCCGAAGGGAATCAGCGCGGTCTCGACGGCGAGCCGCACGTTGTCCGGCACACCGGCGGGTGCGACGACCAAGATCATGCCATCCTCGTCCATCGTGAAGGACCACTCGTCGGTGTCCGTCATTCGTCGTCTTCCAGTCTCGAGTAAGCAGAAGGTGTCTCCAGCCGGCGTATCGGCCCATACCTCGAAGAGGAGAACATGTCTCCTGTTGGACGGCAGATCCAACTGCTCCTGCTGCCCGAAGATGAAGATCGGATACTGCAAGTGATTCGGGGCAGGTATCCGGAGGTGAACCTCATCGACTGCGTACCGTGGGCGGATGAGGAAACCCCGCCGGTGCGCGAGTCGGCGGCCGACTGCGGAACCATCGCAACCATCTGGAACCCCGGCATCCACCACAAATTGCCTGTGTATGTCGGTTCGAATGGTGCAGTCACCGGACCTGCAGTCGGGCCTGTCGTCCAATGGGTGCGGAGTTTGGAAAAGGTACCTGGGACTCTGGAATCCGGGCGTTGGGCTGCGGGGTTCGACAAGGAGAGGGATCCGGAAACGGCCTCCTTCGTCGGGTCTCTTTGGAGGATATTGAACCGCTTCACGACCCACCGGATGGTGTGCACGAGAGGGGCTGGAGTGGACGCTCCCCCAGTCGTTCCAGAACGGCGCTTCAGAGTGGGGCGGAAGGCTGCCGAGCGGGCACTGGAGGGCAGCCTGAATCTACGGTCGGGGGCGATGTACATGCGGCCCGAGGTCGGCTGAAGCCAGTGGCCCGGCGTCAGCGCGTCGCCGGCAGTCCCGCCGTGAACCGCGGCCCGTCCCCCCGGTGCTGCACCGGGAACGTCACCTTGAGGCCCTGCTCCTGGCCCGCCACCGACAGGTGGGTGACGTACTGCAGCCCCAGGAACGCCTTCTTGGAGCCGCCCGCGGAGACGTACGGCCGGGGCAGGTTCAGCAGCAGCTTGCCCGGTCTGCCGCCCCGGTTGCCGTCGAAGAAGAGCAGGCGCTGGTCGGTCATCACCATGTACAGCGGGCGGGGCGTGACCGTGGCCATGACCGTGCCCGCGCTGAGGACGCCCACCACGGCCGCGGTGAGTGCCTGCTTGCGTACGGAGACCGAGCCGACGCCGGCCAGGGAGGTGAACTCCACCTGTTCGCCCTGGAGCAGCAAGGGGGCTGCGGCGTCCAGCAGTTGGCGGGTTCGGCGGCTGTTGAGGGCCATGTGGGCTCCAAGGGGTGACGAAGGGGGAAGGAAAGGAAGGGAACTGCTCGCGGTCGCAGGCGGGCAGAAGCTGCGCAATGTAGGGATGTCAGGTGAACGGGAGTTGGCCGGGCAGTGCGGCAACGGTCAAGTCGGATCCCTGTTTTGACCGGGCCGGAGCCGCGTAATGCCTGGTGGGCCCACTGTCACAGCCTTCGCCTAGGATCCGCCGCATGTCGCACCCGTCATCCCTGCCGCCTCCCGACTTCGAGCTCGCCTCCGCCTTCCCCGAGGCCGCCTGGCTGCGGCAGGCGGCCGCCGTGTCCGACTGGGCGTCGATCCGGCAGTACGTCGACGGGCTGCCGTACGGGACGGACCGTAGCTTCGCCGTGGGCGTGCTCTCCGAGGTGGACGGGGTCGAGCAGTGGCTGCGCCCGCTCGTCGCCGCCGCTCCCGACGACGTGCTCGCCCTCACGGTGCTCGGCGCCCGCGAGGTGGACATCGGGTGGAAGATCCGGACCACGGCGCGCGCCAAGGACGTCAGCCGTGAGCAGTTCGCGGCACTGCACACGCACCTGCGCCAGGCCGAGCAACTGCTGATCCGGGCCACCGCGCTCGACCCGTCGTACGACGCGGCCTGGGCCGAGCGGATCACCACTGCCAAGGGGCTGCAGCTCGGGCAGAACGAGGCGCGGCGCCGTTACGACCGGCTGGCCAGGCACCACCCGCACCACTTCAGCGCGCAGGGGCGGCTGCTGCAGCAGTTGTGCCCCAAGTGGAGCGGGAGCTGGGAGGCGGCCCACGGCTTCGCCCGGGAGTGCCTGCTGGCCGCGCCCGAGGGGGCCATGAACGGCGGACTGGTGGCCGAGGTGCACATGGAACACTGGCTCGCCCTGCGCGGGCCGGAACGCGAGCAGTACCTGCGCCAGGACCACGTGCGCGCCGAACTCGTCGAGGCCGCCGAACGGTCCGCCCTCCACCCGTACTTCCACCGCGGCTACGGCTGGGTCACCGCCCAGGGCTGTTTCGCCGCGGTCTTCTCCCTCATGGAGGACACGGCACGGGCCGCCGCCTGCTTCCGCGCCCTCGGCAACCTCGCATCCGGCTACCCCTGGAGAAATCTGGGCAAGGACGCCGCCGCGACCTACACCCGCCACCGGGACACCGCCCTCGCCCGAGGATGACCACCGATCCCTTGCCCGAGGACGACCACCGATCCCTCGCCCAAGGGCAACCACCCGATCCCTCGCCCGAGGTGACCACCGCGATGCAGAGTCCGAACAGAGGCCGAAGATGAACCCTCAGGCCCATCAGGCCGCCGCCGCGCACGCGTCCGCCGTCCACCTCACCGAGGTCGACGGCATACCCACCCTCTTCGCGTACGCCTCCGGGCCGGTGCGCGCGGGTCTCGTCTTCCGTGTCGGCGTCGCCGACGAGACACTCGCCCGCGCCGGCGTCACGCACCTCGTCGAGCACCTGGCCCTGCACCGCCAGGGCCTGGCTGACTACCACTTCAACGGCGCGACCAAGGCCGCCTTCACCCACTTCCACGTGGAGGGCGCCGAGCACGAGGTCGCCGCCTACCTCCAGGGCGTCTGCGCCTCCCTCGCCGACCTGCCCATGGACCGCCTGGAGACCGAGAAGGAGATCCTGCGCACGGAGGAGTCCCGGCGCGAGAACCCCCAGCTCCCGCTGTGGCGCTACGGGGCCCAGGGGCACGGCCTGGTCAGCTACCCGGAGTGGGGCGTACGCGACCTGCGCCCGGACGACGTACGGCACTGGGCGCACGCCTGCTTCACCCAGGGCAACGCCGTGCTGTGGATCGCCGGCGAACGGCTCCCTGCCGGACTGTCGCTCAAATTGCCCGCCGGTGAGCGCCGCCCGATGCCCGCCGTCACCTCCGCGCTCCCGACGACCCCGGCCTACTTCTCCGACGGCCGGGGCGGGGTCCTGCTGGGCTCCGTCGTCACCGACACCGGCGCCGCCCGCCTGTACGCAGGTGTCCTGGAACGCGAACTCTCCCGCGCCCTGCGGCAGGAGGGCGGCTACTCGTACACCGCGGCCACCGACTACACCTCCCGCCGTGACGGGTTCGCGCTCGTGACCGCCTTCGCGGACGCCCTGCCCGCCAAGCAGGACGCGGTGCTCGGCGGGTTCGTCGACGTCCTCGCCGGGCTCCAGGCGGGCCGGATCGCGCAGACCGATCTGGACGCGGTGCGCACGCGCCTCGACGGGACCCTGACCGGGCCCGACGTGGCCGCACGGCGGCTGCCCGGGGCGGCGGAGGACCTGCTCGCCGGGCGGCCGCCCCGCACCCTCGACGACGTGCGGTCCGAGCTGTGGGCGGTGACGACCGGTCATCTGCACGCGGTGGCCGCGGAATCCGCCGCGACGGCGCTGATGCAGGTGCCCGCAGGCCACACCGCGGACTGGGCCGGTTACACGGCGGCCCCGACGAACTCGCGGTACGCGGTCACCGGGCGGCGGTTCGCGACGGTGGGCGGTGACGGCCCGGCGCTGGTGGTCGGGGACGAGGGCGTCAGCCTGACGGCGGAGAGGAAGGACGGGACGCAGGAGGCGGCGACCGTGCTCTACCGTGCCTGCGCCGCCGTACTGAACTGGCCCGACGGCGGCCGCCGGCTCATCGGCACCGACGGCATCGCCGTCGAGGTGGAGCCCGCTCTGTACGGGGTCGACGCGCACACGATGGCGGCCGTCGACGCCGCCGTACCGCCGGCTGCGGTGGTCCGGCTGCCGCCCCGCCAGCAGCCGCCTGATCCCACGGCACACCGGTCGGCGCCGCCCGAGCGGACACAGGGACAGACGCAGACGCCGGACCGGCCCGCCCCCGTCCGGCGCACCGGCGGGCAGACGGCTGCCGTGGTCGTCCTCGGCCTGTTCGGCGGTCTGTTCGCCTTCCTGGCCCTCGCCGTCACCGTCTTCGGCGGCAGCGATCCCGAGACCAGTACGGGGGAGTGGATCGCCCTCGCGGGCTTCCTGTGGGGCGTCACCGCGCTGCTCGCGTGGCCCGCCGTACGGATCCTGCGGCGCACCCGACGGGTGTGAGAAGCGCTAGCGCAGGTACGGGTTCCCCGCCACCGGCGGCGGTGCCATCACGCCGTACCCCTGCCCCGGCCCCTGCGGCCTCGGGGTCCGCTTGTCGAACAGGGCGAACAGGAGCAGACCCGTCGCCATCAGCAGACACAGGACGACCACCACGCCCAGCACCGGATCGCCGTCCTTGCCGGGGACGAGGGACTCCCAGCTCAGCGTCACCGTCTCGTAGAGCGCGAACGAGGCGAAGGCGCCCCAGTCCGAGCCCCGGCCGCGGCGGATCGCCACGTACAGGAACGGCACCCAGGCCAGCAGGCCCAAGGTTCCCCATACCAGGACCGACCAGGCTATTCGCTGGAACCAACCGGCCTCGAGACGCTTTTCCAACCCGACCCCCACGCAGGCCCCCGCAGCGGAGGAAGCGGAGGGTTCGGCGAAAGGTTAGAGCAACGGCCCGGCGCTGTCAGACGGTGTCGTGCGCCGGGGCGGTGCTGGGGCGGTGCCGGGGCGGTGCGGGGGTGGCGGCCGGCGGTCGCCGATCCGTCGGGGGTTCGGGCACCACCTGGGAGTTTGCTGTGTCTTGAGGGAATCTTGTGGCGCCTTGGGGACGGGGTTTCCCGATCTTGGTGGTGGTATCGGCTATCGTGCGATGCTCCTACGGCGTCGCGTGACGTGTCATCGTCAATCAGGCGCGCCGTTCCGGGGGTTCAGAGGTTTTCAGCGGGCGTACGCCGTCGCCAGACGCCGCGGTACGCCGCTCAGACGCGTACGGGAGACGTACGCATGGAGGGGTGGGGGATGGCCGAGCACCGGCAGTCCAGGAAGCTCAGGTACATCGCGTGGGCGGTGGCCGGTGCCGCCGTCGTCGCGGGGGGCGGCATCGCGGCGCAGGCTTCGATGGCGGCCACCACCTGGCCGGCCCAGAAGACGTTCACGGGCCACGCCTTCGACACCTGCGCCGCGCCCTCGCTGAACGCCATGACGGCCTGGAAGGGCGGCCTCTACGGCGCCGCCGCCGTCTACGTAGGCGGCAAGAACCGCGGCTGCAGCCAGCCCAACCTCACCGCCTCCTGGGTCAAGTCGGTCAACTCCCTCGGCTGGAAGCTCATCCCGCTCTACGTCGGCGCCCAGCCGCCCTGCCAGAGCGGCTCCAACCCCGAGAAGCTCACCGCCTCCACCGCCGCCTCCCTCGGCGTGAGCGACGCCACCGACGCGGCGGCCAAGGCGTCGGCGCTCGGCATGAAGGCCGGCAGCCCGATCTACCTCGACATGGAGTCGTACGACACCACGGACACGGCCTGCAACAACGCCGTGCTGACGTACGTGCGTTCCTTCTCCAAGACGCTGCGCGCCAAGGTCTACCGCAGCGGCTACTACGGCTTCACCAGCTCCAGCGCCAAAGCCATCGCCACCGCGACCGACAAGACGGACCTGCCGGGCAACCTCTGGTACGCGCTCTGGGACAAGAAGTACACGACCACGACGGACTGGCCGTGGGGCTCCACCCAGTACACCGGCCACAGCCGCGCGCACCAGTACATCGTCAACAGCAAGGAGACGCGGAACGGGTACACGATCACCGTGGACCGCGACGCGTGGGACGCACCGGTCGCGATCGTCGGCTGAACCCGTGTGAGACCCGTGTGACGACGGAGAAGGGGCGGGAGATGAAGGTGGTCGCCATACCGGCGGCGGTCCAAAGGGGCGCGGTGCGCGTGGGGTTCGCCGCGCTGCCCGTGCTCACCCTGGGACTGCTGTGCAACGTACCGTCCCTGATCCTCGCCCTGCGCCGGCGCACCCGCGCCGACTGGTGGGCCTTCGCCGGGTTCAGCGCGGTCCTGGTGGCCTGGATCACCGATCTCGGGCTGACCCCGGACGACACCCACGGCCTGCTGTTCACGTCCGACCTGCTGCTGATCCTGCTGTCCATGGCAGGTGCCTCGCTGCACGCCTGGACGATGTGGCCCCGGCTGGCGGCCGGACGGCGCTGACCGCGCTGCGGACGGCGCGCGGGCGGACACAGGGCAACAGGGCAAGGCGCAGAGCTCGAAAGCAGGCAGGCAAGTGGCCAAACGGGTGAGACAGGTGTCGCAGGCGCGCACCAACCGGCCGGAGCGGTCCGGGCGGTTCGCCGTCGTGGGGGGCGCCGCCGTCACATGGCTGCGCTCCCTCCGCGGGCGCACCATCGCACTGGCGGCGGGCGGGGTCGCCGTCGTGGCCGCCGTGGTCGTCACCGTCGTACTCGTCTCCTCCGGGGACGACGGCCGGCCCCCGATCCCCGACACCCGGGCCCGCCACTACACCGACGTCGACGCCTGTCTGCTCACCGGTGAGAAGGGCATCAGCGGCGGGACCGCCGCGGCCGTCTGGCAGGGCATGCAGGACGCCTCGCTGAAGACCCACGCGCGCGTGAGCTACGCGCAGGTGCTCGGCGAGCAGAGCACCGGCAACGCACGCCCCTTCCTCAACAGCCTGCTCCAGCGCTCCTGCGACGTCGTCCTCGCGGTGGGGCGGCCCGAGGTCACGGCCGCGGCACAGACCGCGCCCACGCACAAGAGCGTGTGCTTCGTGCTGGTGGGCGGCGGTGGAACGGCCGCTTCCAACGTGGCCGACGTCTCCGCCGGCGACGGAGTGCGGGCCGACGTGGCCGGCGCCGTCGAGCGGGCGGTGGCCGGACAGGGCTGAGCGCCGTTCCGCCTCGGGGCGCGTGGTGGGCAGGTGGCGGGTACGCGGTGGGCAGGTGGCGGGCACGTGGCGAGTGCGCGGCTACCCGCAAACCCTTCCGGGGGGTGGCGCGGCGGTGCCGGATACGGCTGTGAATCGTTGGTCGAATGGGTTGGCCAGAGCTTGCCCACTGCCTACCATCGATCACCGCAAGACTTTGTGCACCGTCGCACAATCTCCTCGGGAGGCACCCTTGCACCGCCGCCGTCGCACCGCGCTCGTCCTCGCCGCCGCGATCGCCGCCGCGGCCCCCTTCCTCACCGCCTGCGGAAGCGACGCGCACCCGGGCGCCGCGGCCGTCGTGGGCGGCCAGCGGATCACCGTCTCGCAGCTGGAGACCCGTGTGAACGAGGTGCGCCAGGCCCAGCGTGCCGCGGTCCCGGACGAGACGCAGTACCAGCAGGTGCTGTCCGCCACCAGCAGCCTCACCCGGGACACCCTCTACAACATGGTCCTCGACCGGGTGCTGCACCAGGCCGCCCAGACCGCGGGCGTCACCGTCACCCGTGCGGAGGTCGAGCAGATGCGCTCCGGCCTCGAACAGCAGGCCGGCGGCTCCGCGGCGCTGCAGACCGCCTGGCTGCAGAAGTACGGCATCGCCCCCGAGCGCCTGGACGACAACCTCCGCTTCCAGGTGGAGGCCAAGAAGCTCGCCCAGGTGCTCGGCACCGACACCTCGCAGCCTGCCTTCTGGAAGGCCCTGGCGAGTGCCTCCAAGGAGCTCCACGTGGACCTCAACCCGCGCTACGGCGCCTGGGACGTCCAGAAGAGCAGCCGGGTGGACGCCAAGACGCCGTGGGTACGGGAGGTCACGTCGGCGGGGACGCAGGTGTCGGCGTAGGGGAGGTCACGGGGGTAGTCACCTTGATGCCGGTCATACGATCACTTGATCGCCCCCGCCCTGTGGACAAACCGCGAGGTCGGCGGCGGCGGTGCGTTACGTTCGGAGCGTGAACACCACAAGGCCCGAACCCACCACCCCGGACCCCTCTCCTACGCCCGCGGCTGCCGACGCCGGCCGCGTCGTCCTGCTGACCACCAGCCACCGGGTCGCCCCCGGCCTGCTGTCCTGGCCCGCCTGGCAGGCGCTGCACGCGGCGGACCGGGTGCTGTGCGCGGACGGCGCGCATCCGCAGCTGCCGTACCTGCGGGAGGCCGGGACGGCCGTGGACGAGGCCGCCCCCACCGCCCAGGAGCTGGTCGACGCCTGCGCCGGCGGCCGGACGGTGGTGGTCGTGGCCGCGGGCGAGGGCGAGCCCGCCCTCACGGACGGCCTGGCCCGCCTGGCCGGCTCCGGCCGCGTCCGGATGCCCGAGCTGGAACTGCTCCCCGCCTCCTACGACCTGCCCGGCGCCCGCCTCCTCGACCTCGTCCAGGTCATGGACCGGATCCGCGAGGAGTGCCCCTGGTCGTCCCGGCAGACCCACAAGGGCCTCGCGAAGTACGGCATCGAGGAGGCGTACGAACTCGTCGAGGCGATCGAGGAGGGCGACCGCGACGAACTCCGGGAGGAACTGGGCGACGTGCTCCTCCAGGTCGTCTTCCACGCGCGGATCGCGGAGGAGGACCCGGACGCCCCCTTCTCGATCGACGACGTGGCGGGCGGCATCGTCGCCAAGCTCATCCACCGCCACCCGCACGTCTTCGGCGACGAGACCGCGGCGACGCCGGAGGAGGTCAAGGAGCACTGGCTGCGCACGAAGGCCATAGAGAAGCGGCGCGAGTCGGTGACGGACGGGATACCGCTCGCGCAGCCGGGTCTCGCGCTGGCGGCGAAGCTGGCCTCGCGGGTGCGGACGGCGGGACTGGAGGTGCCGCTCCCGCAGGAGCAGGGCATCGGGTACGAGCTGCTCGCGCTGGCGGCCCGCGCGGAGGCGGAGGGCGTCGACCCCGAGGCGGCCCTGCGGGCAGCGGCCCGGGCCTACCGGGACGCGGTGCGGGTGACGGAGGGAGTGGAGAAGTGACCGCGCCCGCGCCCGACCTGTTCACCTGGGAGTTCGCCGCCGACCCCTACCCCGCCTACGCCTGGCTGCGGGAGCACGAACCCGTGCGGCGGACCAGGCTGCCCAGTGGGGTGGAGGCCTGGCTGGTCACGCGGTACGGGGACGCCAAGCAGGCGCTGGCCGACCCGAGGCTCTCCAAGAACCCTGCGCATCACGACGAGCCCGCGCACGCCAAGGGGAAGACCGGCATTCCCGGGGAGCGCAAGGCCGAGTTGATGACGCACCTGCTGAACATCGATCCGCCCGACCACACCCGGCTGCGGCGGCTGGTGAGCAAGGCGTTCACACCGCGCCGGGTGGCCGAGTTCGCGCCGCGGGTGCAGGAGCTCACCGACCGGCTCATCGACGGGTTCGCGGCGTCCGGGTCCGCCGACCTCATCCACGAGTTCGCCTTCCCGCTCCCCATCTACGCCATCTGCGACCTGCTCGGCGTCCCGCGCGAGGACCAGGACGACTTCCGGGACTGGGCGGGGATGATGATCCGACACGGGGGAGGGCCGCGGGGCGGGGTCGCGCGGTCGGTGAAGAAGATGCGGGGGTACCTGGCCGAGCTGATCCACCGGAAGAGGCAGGAGCTGCCCGCCGAGCCGGCCCCAGGTGAGGACCTCATCTCCGGGCTCATCCGGGCCTCGGACCACGGTGAGCACCTCACCGAGAACGAGGCCGCGGCCATGGCGTTCATCCTGTTGTTCGCCGGGTTCGAGACCACCGTCAACCTGATCGGGAACGGGACGTACGCGCTGCTCACCCACCCCGAGCAGCGCGCCCGGCTGCAGGACTCCCTCGCCGCCGGTGAGCGCGGGCTGCTGGAGACCGGTGTCGAGGAACTGCTGCGCTACGACGGGCCGGTGGAGCTGGCCACCTGGCGGTTCGCCACCGAGCCGGTGGACATCGGCGGGCAGCACATCGCGCCCGGCGACCCGGTCCTGGTCGTCCTGGCCGCGGCGGACCGGGACCCGGAGCGGTTCGCCCGACCGGACACCCTCGACCTCTCACGCCGGGACAACCAGCACCTCGGATACGGCCACGGCATCCACTACTGCCTCGGCGCCCCGCTGGCCCGCCTGGAGGGCCAGACCGCCCTCGCCACCCTCCTCACCCGCCTCCCCGACCTGCGACTCGCGGCAGACGAAGGGGAGTTGCGGTGGCGTGGCGGGCTCATCATGCGCGGACTGCGCACGCTGCCCGTGGAGTTCACGCCCGTCGGCCGATGAGCCCTCGCCGAGCCGTCTCCGGGTCCTCACCGAAGCCGCTACCGGCCCGTACGGGCAAAAGGTGACTAGCGTTCAAGTCTGTGATCTTCACGTGATCTGCGCGGCATTAACTTGTGACAAGTGATCGTCTGCCGATACGTTCACCCATCAGTGCGGCGCCCCTGCGGGACCCGCCGCGCCGGTCATCGCTGTCGCTCGAAAGGTTTCCGCATGCTCTCCGGGAACGGTCGTCACCGTCGCCCCCGTCAGGCTCCGGCTCTCCTCGTCGCGGCCGGCGTGACCGGCTCCGCCATCGCCATCCCGCTCCTCGGCGCGGTGAGCGCCAACGCGGCCGACGGCTCCACCTGGGACCAGGTGGCCCAGTGCGAGAGCGGCGGCTCCTGGAGCGCCGACGACGGCACCGGCTACTACGGCGGCCTCCAGATCTCCCTGGACGACTGGAGCGAGTACGGGGGCCTGGACTACGCCGGTACGCCCGACCAGGCGAGCCGTTCGCAGCAGATCGCGGTCGCCGAGAAGATACTCGCCGACCAGGGCACCAAGCCCTGGCGGACCTGCGCCCTGATCGCCGGACTCTCTTCCGACGACGCCTCGGTGAACGTCGACACGGGACTTGACGACTCGGGTGATTCGTCCGGTTCCTCCGACTCGTCGGACTCGTCCTCCGGGCTGTCGAATTCGTCGTCGTCCTCCTCCTCCGATTCCGGCTCCTCCTCGGGTGCCGCGGACTCCGGGGGCGACTCCGCCACTCCCTCTCCGAGCGCGAGCGGTGACTCCAAGAAGGACACCCCCAGTAAATCCACCAAGACGGACAAGTCGGAATCTTCCGACTCCGGCACTTCGAAGGCGAGCGAGAGTCCCGTCATCCCCGAGAGTGACGACTCGGACAATTCGGGGCAGGCTGAAGGCTCTTGGAGCCTGGTCGACACGGGGGCCGTCGGCAGTGGTGGCAAGCATCGCGGCGGCTCGGCGGACGAAAGCGTGACAAACGGTCAGAGTGCCACCTCCTCGGGTCGTCACGCCGTGCGTGACAGCGGCACCTACACCGTCCGCGCCGGCGACACCCTCGCCTCCATCGCCGACTCCCTTGACCTCGACGGCGGATGGCGTGCGCTCTACGCCGCGAACAAGGCGGACATCGGTGCCGACCCGAACGACATCAGTGCCGGTCAGACCCTGAAACTCGGTAGCTAAACGGACGAAAAGCGACGGGAGTTGGGGTCTGTGAGCCGCCCCATTTCGAAGCCAAATGTCCGGTTTGGTGAAAGTGTGGGATGAGTCTCAGAAGCCCTGATCATCTTTGAAATTCACCTGATGCCCTGTTTACGGTCGAGGCCGCTCGTCACCACGAGCCCCGGCCGTCGCAACGCCGAGTCCTGCCAGCGGCCGTCCGGGAACAGTCGACGCGTCATGCGCCGTAGGCAGGAGCGGGGGACCCAAGGTAAGTGCCGTGATGGGTGGTTGAGACCGCCGATCCGGCTCGGGGTGAAGCCGCGCACCGACACACGGGTGTGCGGCCGGGCAACTCAACCGGCCCGAACCCGACAGCTCACCTCGCAGGCGTCGGTGAGGGGATCGATCCATGCTGTTTTCCGGCAAGGGCAAGCACCGTCGTCCGTCCAGGGCCGTCCGCGCCATCGCTGTCGCCGGTGTCACCGGCGTCGCCGTCGCCGCCCCGCTGATGGCGGCCGGCAGCGCCTCCGCCGCCACCGCCTCCGAGTGGGACGCCGTCGCCCAGTGCGAGTCCGGCGGCAACTGGGCCATCAACACGGGCAACGGCTACTACGGCGGCCTGCAGTTCTCCGCCTCCACCTGGGCCGCGTACGGCGGCACGCAGTACGCCGCGCAGGCCAACCAGGCCACCAAGGCGCAGCAGATCACGATCGCCGAGAAGGTCCTCGCCGCGCAGGGCAAGGGCGCCTGGCCGGTCTGCGGCACGGGCCTGTCCAACGCCACCTACACCGGCAGCAGCGCCTCCGGCTCCTCGTCGAGCAGCACGAGCACGAGCAGCCGTACGACCGACACGCAGGCCGCCTCCCGCTCCGCCGAGCGCCCGGCCGCGACCAGGACCGTCACCACCCCGACGGGCAAGAAGGTCAAGAAGGGCAACGGCGAGTACAAGGTCGTCAAGGGCGACACCCTCAGCTCGATCGCCGAGAAGCACAAGGTCAAGGGCGGCTGGCAGGCGCTGTTCAAGCTGAACAAGGGCATCGTCGCCGACGCCGACTTCATCTACCCGGGTCAGCAGCTGCACCTGAAGTAGGAGGACGCGGGGCGGTCGCCGCACGTGCGAGGTCGTCGCACATATTAAGCGGCACCCAGCTGAACCACAGCGCCCGCACAGCCGTGGTCCCCATAGTGGGGATCACGTGAGGGCCACCCCCGTCCCCACGGGCCCCCGCCTCGGTGCGTTTTCCCCCGTACGCACCGGGGCGGGGTTTCTCTTTGCCGTCCCCTTCCCGGCCCGCTTCTCGGCCCCCTTCTCGGCCCCCTTCTTGGCCCGCTCTTCTTCCGTTCTTCATCGGGCCCCCCTTTGTTCCGCACGTGAACAATGAGTACCGTCTGTGTGTCCACGGGCCGGTCGGTCGTGCCGGCCGACGGCCCTGGGACGGTTAGGCTCTAGTCGCAAGGCTGAGCAAGGGCCGACGAGGCCCGCGTGCGCCCCGCACAACCAGCGTCACATCCCAAGAAGGAGATGCTCGTGCCGTCCATCGACGTCGTCGTAGCCCGGGAAATCCTGGACTCCCGAGGCAACCCCACGGTCGAGGTCGAGGTCGGCCTCGACGACGGCAGCACTGGTCGTGCCGCCGTCCCGTCCGGCGCCTCCACCGGTGCCTTCGAGGCCATCGAGCTCCGTGACGGCGACCCCAACCGCTACCTGGGCAAGGGTGTCGAGAAGGCCGTCCTCGCCGTCATCGAGCAGATCGGCCCGGAGCTGGTCGGCTACGACGCCACCGAGCAGCGCCTGATCGACCAGGCCATGTTCGACCTGGACGCCACCGACAACAAGGGCTCGCTCGGCGCCAACGCCATCCTCGGTGTCTCCCTCGCCGTCGCGCACGCCGCCTCCGAGGCGTCCGACCTCCCGCTGTTCCGCTACCTCGGTGGCCCGAACGCGCACCTGCTGCCCGTCCCGATGATGAACATCCTCAACGGCGGCTCGCACGCGGACTCCAACGTCGACATCCAGGAGTTCATGATCGCCCCGATCGGCGCGGAGTCCTTCTCCGAGGCGCTGCGCTGGGGTGCCGAGGTCTACCACACCCTCAAGAAGGTCCTGAAGGGCAAGGGCCTGGCCACCGGCCTCGGCGACGAGGGCGGCTTCGCCCCGAACCTGGAGTCGAACCGCGCCGCGCTCGACCTCATCCTGGAGGCGATCAAGCAGGCCGGTTACGTCCCCGGTGAGCAGATCGCGCTCGCGCTCGACGTCGCCGCGTCCGAGTTCTACAAGGACGGCAAGTACGAGTTCGAGGGCAAGTCCCGCTCGGCCGCCGAGATGACCGAGTACTACGAGGAGCTCGTCGCCTCCTACCCGCTGGTCTCCATCGAGGACCCGCTGTTCGAGGACGACTGGGCCGGCTGGAAGGTCCTCACCGACAAGCTCGGCGACAAGGTGCAGATCGTCGGCGACGACCTGTTCGTCACCAACCCGGAGCGCCTCGCCCGCGGCATCGAGGAGGGCACCGCCAACGCCCTGCTGGTCAAGGTGAACCAGATCGGTTCGCTGACCGAGACCCTGGACGCCGTCGAGCTCGCCCAGCGCAACGGCTTCAAGTGCATGATGTCGCACCGCTCCGGCGAGACCGAGGACGTCACCATCGCCGACCTCGCCGTCGCCACCAACTGCGGCCAGATCAAGACCGGCGCCCCGGCCCGCTCCGAGCGCGTCGCCAAGTACAACCAGCTGCTGCGCATCGAGGAGATCCTCGACGACGCCGCGGTGTACGCGGGCCGCAGCGCCTTCCCCCGCTTCAAGGGCTGAGCCCGCTGGAGGGTAAGGCTTAGCCAGTCGTACGTACGTCCCCGTACCCGGTCCCGTACCGTGTCCGGGGACGTACGCACGTACCAGGGTCGACCCAGGGAGGCGGGGACATGGCCGTGAAGGACCGGGACCGGTTCTCCACCGCGACCAGGCTCAGGCTGCTCGGCGAGCAGACGGCGGCCCGGGTTTACCGCTCCCAGACCAGGCGTCAGGCCCGCCGCTCCCGGCTCACCGGCCGCGCGGCGCTGCTGGCGATCGTGCTCTGCACGATGATCGTCGCGCTCGCCTATCCGATGCGGCAGTACGTCTCCCAGCGCGCCGAGATCTCCGATCTCGAACGTCAGCAGCAGCAGGCCCGGCAGCGGGTCGAGCAGCTGCGGGACCTCAAGGCACGGTGGCAGGACGACGCGTACGCCGAGCAGCAGATCCGGCAGCGGCTGCACTACGTGATGCCGGGGGAGACCGGGTTCGTCGTGATCGACCCCGGTGCCGCCAAGCAGGCGCACTTCAACCTGGGAGCTGCCGACCGGCCCTGGTACGCGAACGTCTGGGACGGCGTCGACAAGTCCGACGCGTCCGACCAGTGAACCGACAGAAAGCCACACAGAACACAGTCATGGAAACGGCTCCTCCCTCCACCCCGCGTACCGAGCCGACCGACGCGGACGTCGAGGCCTTCAAGCAGCAGCTCGGGCGGCCGCCGCGCGGACTGCGGGCGATCGCGCACCGGTGCCCGTGCGGGCAGCCGGACGTCGTGGAGACGGCGCCCCGGCTGCCGGACGGGACCCCCTTCCCCACGCTGTACTACCTGACGTGCCCCAAGGCCGCGTCCGCTATCGGCACCCTCGAGGCCAACGGCGTGATGAAGGAGATGACGGCGCGGCTGGAGAGCGATCCCGAGCTGGCGGCGGCGTACCGGGCCGCGCACGAGGACTACATCCGGCGCCGGGACGAGATCGAGGAGCTGACGGGCTTTCCGAGCGCCGGGGGGATGCCGGACCGGGTGAAGTGCCTGCACGTCCTGGTGGCCCACTCGCTGGCGGCGGGGCCGGGCGTCAACCCGCTCGGCGACGAGGCGATCGCCATGCTGCCGGAGTGGTGGGCCAAGGGGGCGTGTGTAGGCACCGGCGAGTGACGCCCCGCCCAGGGGGCTCCGCCCCCTGGACCCCCCCGGGCCTTCGCCCACCCACCACCCGACTCGGTCAGTTGAACAGGCGCCGCCTCGACTTGAGTCGTCACGAACAGACAAGGAACCCACCGTCATGACCCGCGTCGCCGCCATCGATTGCGGAACCAACTCCATCCGGCTGCTCGTCGCCGACGCCGCCCCGGAGACCGGGGAGCTCGTCGATCTGGACCGGCGGATGGTGATCGTGCGGCTCGGGCAGGGGGTCGACCGGACCGGGCGGCTCGCGCCGGAGGCGCTGGCGCGGACCTTCGCGGCCTGCCGGGAGTACGCCGCGGTCATCAAGGAGTACGGGGCGGAGCGGCTGCGGTTCGTGGCCACGTCCGCGTCCCGTGACGCCGAGAACCGGGACGAGTTCGTGCGCGGCGTGCTCGACATCCTCGGCGTCGAGCCCGAGGTCATCAGCGGTGACCAGGAGGCCGAGTTCTCCTTCACGGGTGCGACGAGGGAGCTGACGGGGCGCGACGACCTCGCCAAGCCGTTCCTCGTGGTGGACATCGGCGGCGGCTCGACCGAGTTCGTCGTCGGGGACGAGCACGTGCGGGCCGCGCGCTCCGTGGACGTCGGGTGCGTGCGGATGACCGAGCGGCACCTCGTGCACGAGGGGCACGTGAGCGACCCGCCCACCGAGGCCGAGATCGCCGCCATGCGGGCCGACATCGAGCGCGCCCTCGATCTCGCGGAGGAGACCGTGCCGCTGCGCGAGGCGCACACCCTCGTCGGTCTCGCCGGCTCCGTCACCACCCTCTCCGCGATCCACCAGGACCTGCCGGAGTACGACTCCGCCGCCATCCACCACTCCCGTATCCCCTACGCCCGGGTCCGGGAGATCACCGAGAGGCTGCTGCGGTCGACCCATGCGGAGCGGACGGCGATCCCCTCCATGCACCCCGGGCGGGTCGACGTCATCGGGGCCGGCGCCCTCGTGCTTCAGTCGATCATGGAGCGGGCGGGTGCGACGGAGGTCGTGGTGAGCGAGCACGACATTCTGGACGGCATCGCCTGGTCCGTCGCCTGACCCACAGGTCGGCGTGATCGTTCCTCGGATGAGCATGCGAATCGACGGGTGAGCGCCCCGAACGGCCTGTGACACGCCGTGCCACGACAACCCGCCGGGAAACTTCGTGAAGTTCTTCACAAGGAATTCGGTGCAGGTGGGGGGTCCCGGGGGTCCCATTGGCCCGTTCGGGGGCCGAACGGGCCCTTGCGCGTGATCGGGAGGGCGTCCAGGGGGTGTTCCGGGAGGCGCTCCCGAGGGTGACATCGGGTGCCCTCACGGTGCCCCCGGAAGGCTGGAGAGGCAGCTCACGCGGCATTGACAACGGGTCGTATCGGAAGTGGGTTCCCGCTGTTGACCATGACCTGCGTCACGTGAGCGGCGGAGTGTAGCACGGGCCCTGTGGAAGCTTGTGAAGGGGCGCACGAGCGCCCCCCCTGGGGCGGGTGGATACTCGATGCCATGAGCACCACGGAGCGTCCCAGGATCCTCGTAGTAGGCGGTGGGTACGTAGGCCTGTACGCAGCTCGGCGCATCCTCAAGAAGATGCGCTACGGCGAGGCGACCGTCACGGTCGTCGACCCCCGGTCGTACATGACCTACCAGCCCTTCCTCCCCGAAGCCGCCGCCGGCAGCATCTCCCCTCGGCACGTCGTCGTCCCGCTGCGACGCGTCCTGCCGAAGGCGGAGGTCCTCACCGGCCGGGTCACCACCATCGACCAGGACCGCAAGGTCGCCACGATCGCGCCGCTGGTCGGCGAGTCGTACGAGCTGCCCTTCGACTACCTGGTGATCGCGCTCGGCGCGGTCTCCCGCACCTTCCCGATCCCCGGCCTCGCCGAGCAGGGCATCGGCATGAAGGGCATCGAGGAGTCCATCGGCCTGCGCAACCACGTCCTCGAGCAGCTGGACAAGGCCGACTCCACGACCGACGAGGAGATCCGCCGCAAGGCGCTCACCTTCGTCTTCATCGGCGGCGGCTTCGCTGGTGCGGAGACCATCGGCGAGGTCGAGGACATGGCCCGCGACGCGGCCAAGTACTACAAGAACGTGTCCCGCGAGGACATGCGCTTCGTCCTGGTCGACGCCGCCGACAAGATCCTGCCCGAGGTCGGCCCCAAGCTCGGCCTGTACGGCAAGGAGCACCTGGAGAGCCGCGGTGTGGAGATCTACCTCTCCACGTCAATGGACTCCTGCGTCGACGGGCACGTCGTGCTCAAGAACGGCCTCGAGGTCGACTCCAACACGATCGTGTGGACCGCCGGTGTGAAGCCGAACCCGGCGCTGGCCCGCTTCGGCCTGCCGCTCGGCCCGCGCGGCCACGTGGACACCGCCCCGACCCTCCAGGTCCAGGGCACCGACTACATCTGGGCCGCGGGCGACAACGCCCAGGTGCCGGACGTCGCCGCCCGCAAGGCCGGCGTGGAGAACGCCTGGTGCCCGCCGAACGCGCAGCACGCGCTGCGTCAGGCCAAGGTCCTCGGCGACAACGTGGTCTCCGGCATGCGGGGCTTCCCGCAGAAGGAGTACAGCCACGCCAACAAGGGCGCGGTCGCCGGTCTGGGTCTGCACAAGGGCGTCGCGATGATCGTCCTGGGCAAGACGAAGATCAAGGTCAAGGGCCGGCTGGCCTGGTACATGCACCGCGGCTACCACGGTCTGGCCATGCCGACCTGGAACCGCAAGATCCGCATCTTCGCCGACTGGACCCTCGGCATGTTCCTCAAGCGCGAGGTCGTGTCCCTGGGTGCCATGGAGAACCCCCGCGAGGAGTTCTACGAGGCCGCCAAGCCGGCGCCGGTCGCCGCTCCGAAGGCCGAGGAGAAGGCCAAGGCCTCCTGACCCCGGTCACCGGTCGCTGAACCGTCCGAAGGACCTCCCGCCATCCGTGGTGCGGGAGGTCCTTCGGCGTTTCCGGGCGCGGGGGCAACAGCGCGGCAACAGGCGGGCAGTAGAACTGGGAGCAGTGCCGGGTAGTGCGTGGTGCATACAACGGTTTTGCCCAGTCGTAACTCCTTTGCGGGACTGCGCCGCTGCCCTCACGGTGTTTACGTGGTAACCGGCATCCGGGATAGACGTCTTGGAGGTGTGCGCCATGGCCGACGCCGCGTCGCGGCTGAGGAGTGTTGCCGAGCAGGTACTGGGAGTCCCGCTCCCGGTGCGGCTGCGGGCCTGGGACGGATCGCAGGCCGGACCGCCGGACGCGCCGACGCTCGTCGTGCGCAACCGCCGCGCCCTGCGCCGCATCCTGTTCAGGCCAGGCGAACTGGGCCTGGCCCGCGCCTGGGTCGCCGGCGACCTGGACATCGAGGGCGACCTCTACAGCGCCCTCGCCGTGATTTCCGGTCTGGTCTGGGAGCGCGGGGAGGACGGCCGTACGGTCCTCCAGGCCCTGCGCGACCCCGCCGTACGGGCCGCCGTGGGCGAGCTGCTGAAGCTCGCCGGGCTGCCCGTGCCGCCCGCCCCGCCCCGCGAGGAGGCGCGCAGACGGAGCCACCTGCACACCCGCCGCAGCGACAAGCAGTCCATCAGCCACCACTACGACGTGGGGAACGACTTCTACGAGCTCGTCCTCGGGCCGTCGATGGTGTACTCGTGCGCCTACTGGGAGGACGGCAGCACGCTGGAGACCGCCCAGCGCGACAAGCTCGAACTCGTCTGCGCCAAGCTCGGCCTGACCCCCGGTCGGCGGCTGCTCGACGTGGGCTGCGGCTGGGGCTCCATGGCGATCCACGCGGCCCGCGAGCACGGCGTGAGCGTCGTCGGGGTCACCCTCTCCCAGGAGCAGGCCGCGTACGCCCGTAAACGGGTCGCGGACGAGGGTCTGACGGACCGGGTGGAGATCAGGGTCCAGGACTACCGGGACGTCCGGGACGGGCCGTACGACGCCGTCTCGTCGATCGGGATGGCCGAGCACGTGGGGGCGGAGCGGTACCTGGACTACGCGCAGAGCCTGTACGGGCTGCTGAAGCCCGGCGGGCGGCTGCTCAACCACCAGATCGCGCGCCGCCCGCAGCGGGACGAGTCGACGTACCACGTGGACCGGTTCATCGACGCCTACGTCTTCCCGGACGGCGAACTCGCCCCGATCGGCACCACCGTCACCCAGCTGGAGCGGGCCGGGTTCGAGGTGCGGGACGTGGAGTCGATCCGTGAGCACTACGCCCGCACCCTGCGCCGGTGGGTGGTCAACCTGGAGGCCGACTGGCCGCGGGCCATGCGGCTGACCGGCCCCGGCCGGGCCCGCGTCTGGCGGCTCTACATGGCCGCCTCCGCCCTCGCCTTCGAACACAACCGCATCGGCGTCAACCAGGTGCTGGCCGTCCGGACCCCGGAGTCGGGCGCCTCCGGGCTGCCGCTGCGCACCCGTACCTGGAACAGCTGACGGCACCCGAAAGGGGCCCCACAGCGCGCGTGGGGCCCCTTCGCCGTACCTGCTGCCGTTCGCCGCCCGCTACTCGGACTTGATCGCCGCCAGCACGTTCAGCTTCGCCGCGCGGCGGGCCGGCCACAGGGCCGCCAGGACGCCGACCGTGGCGGCCAGGAGGAGGAAGACCGCCATCCTGGTCCAGGGCAGCACCAGTTCGTACGTCGGCATCCGCGAGCCGACCAGCTGACCGGCCGCCCAGCCGAAGAACACGCCCAGGCCGATGCCCAGCACCCCGCCGAAGAGGGAGATGACCAGGGACTCCAGGCGGACCATCCGCTTGACCGCCTTGCGGTCCAGGCCGATCGCGCGGAGCATGCCGATCTCCTGGGAGCGTTCGAACACCGACATGGCCAGGGTGTTGATGACCCCGAGGACCGCGACGATCACCGCCATCGCGAGCAGGCCGTAGACCATGTTGAGGATCAGCGTGAACGCCTGTGCGATGGAGTTCGACAGGTCCTGCTTGTCCTGGACCTTGATCGCCGGGTTGGAGCCGAGGGCCTTCTCCAGCCTGTCCTTGGTCGCGCTCGACGCGCCGTCCGCCGTCCTGACCATGACCTGCATGTCGGCGGGGTCGGTCACGTGCGGGGTGAGGACGGCGTTGTCGAGCATGATCCCGCGGATGAGCTGGTTGCCCTCGTAGACCGCGGCGACCGTCAGCCGCTGTGCCTTCCCGTCCTCGTAGTGCACGGTGAAGGCGGAACCGGCCTTCCAGCCGTGCGACTTGGCCGTGTCGTCGTCCACGACGACGTCGGGGCCGCCGACCCTGAAGGTGCCGCTGTCCACCGTGAGGTCGGTCAGCTTCCCGATCGCCGAGCCGTCGACGCCGGTCAGGAACTCGGTGTCGCCGTCGATCCGGGAGGCCGCGTTGCGCAGCGGGCTGGAGGCGGTGACGCCGTCGGTGGCCGCGACCTTCTTCGCCACGTCGGGGGAGAGGGCGTTGCCGTTGGCCATCGAGACCACGTAGTCCGCGCGGATCGCCGCGCTCGCCATCTTGTCGATGGACTTCTGCAGGCTGCCCGCCATCACCGTCATGCCGGTGATCAGGGTCAGGCCGATCATCAGCGCGGACGCGGTGGCGGCGGTACGGCGCGGGTTGCGCACCGAGTTCTGGCGGGCGAGCTTGCCGGAGACGCCGAACCCGCGCAGCAGCGGGGCCGCGGCCGCGATCAGCGGACGGGACAGGAGCGGGGTCAGGACGAAGACGCCGATGATGAGCAGGACCGCGCCGAAGCCCATCGGGGCCTGGCCGTCGCTGCCGTTCATCGTGGTCGCCGCCAGGATCACCACCACGCCCGCCGCGGAGAACAGGGCGCCGATCGTGTTGCGCAGCACCAGCGACTTGGTGGTCGGGGCGGCGTGCAGGGCGCTCATCGCGGCCACCGGCGGGATCTTCGCGGCGCGGCGGCCGGGCAGCCACGCGGCCAGCATGGTGATGACGATGCCGACGGCGAGCGCGGCCGCGACCGTGCCGGAGGTGACGACCAGCGGGCCGTCCGGGACGGTCGCGCCGATCGAGCCCAGCAGCGAGCGCAGTCCGGCGCCGATGCCGATACCGGCGACCAGACCGGTCACGCCGGCCACCGCGCCGACCACGAGCGCCTCGATCAGCACCGAGCGGGTGACCTGGCGGCGGGAGGCGCCCACCGCGCGCAGCAGCGCGAGTTCCTTGGTGCGCTGGGCGACCAGCATGGTGAAGGTGTTGGCGATGATGAACGTGCCGACGAACAGCGCGATGCCGGCGAAGACCAGCAGGCCCGAGCGCAGGCCGCTCATGCTGCTGGAGATGGCCTCGGCCTGGTCGTCGGCGAGCTTGTGGCCGGTGGTGGTCTCCACGAGCTTCTTCGGGAGGGCCTGGTCCAGCTGGGACTTGAGGGCGGCCTGCCCGGTGCCGGACTTCGCGGTCACGTCGATCTCGTCGTACGCGCCCTTCGTGCCGAACAGCTGCTGCGCGGTCGCCGTGTCGAACAGGGCGAGGCTGCCGCCGGCCGCGACGTTGCCGTCGTCGGTGGTGAAGATGCCGGCGACGGTGGGGGTGAGGACCGGGCCGTTCACCGAGATGCGCACGGTGTCGCCGACCTTGTAGCCGGCCCGTCCGGCGGTCTTGGCGTCGATCAGCACCTCGTTCGCGCCGCTCGGCGCGTGACCGCTGGTCAGCGGGTAGCGGGAGTCCTTGGTGCCCCAGTAGTTGCCGCCCTCGGACTGCCAGCCGCCGCCTATCAGCTTGCCGTCCTTGTCGGCGATCGCGGTGAAGCCGGAGACGACGCCGGTGGCGGAGGCGGCCCCGGGGACCTTCGCCGCCCTGTCGAGCAGGGCCTGGGTGAGGTCGGGCGTCTTGCCGACGGTGTTGCCCCGGTCCGCCTGGCTCCTGGCGGTGACGGCTACGTCGACGCCCTTGAAGCCCTTGGCGGAGCTGTTCTGGAAGGCGTCCGAGATGGTGTTGGTGAAGACCAGGGTGCCGGAGACGAACGCGACGCCGAGCATGACCGCGAGCACGGTCATCAGCAGCCGGGCCTTGTGCGCGAGTACGTTGCGCAGGGCGGTGCGGAACATCAGCTGGTGCGGCCCTTCGCGTCGAACTGCTTCATGAAGTCGAGGACGCCCTCGGCCGTCGGCCGGTACATCTCGTCGACGATCCGGCCGTCGGCGAGGAAGACGACGCGGTCCGCGTACGAGGCCGCCACCGGGTCGTGGGTGACCATGACGACGGTCTGGCCGAGCTCCCGCACCGAGTTGCGCAGGAAGCCCAGCACCTCGGCGCCGGAGCGGGAGTCGAGGTTTCCGGTCGGCTCGTCACCGAAGATGATCTCCGGCCGGGAGGCGAGGGCGCGGGCCACGGCGACGCGCTGCTGCTGGCCGCCGGAGAGCTGCGAGGGGCGGTGGCCGAGCCGGTCCCGCAGACCGACCATCCGGATCACGTCGTCCAGCCACTGCTTGTCCGGTTTCCGCCCCGCGATGTCCATCGGGAGGGTGATGTTCTCCAGTGCGGTCAGCGTCGGCAGCAGGTTGAACGCCTGGAAGATGAACCCGATCTTGTCCCGGCGCAGCTTGGTCAGCTGCTTGTCCTTCAGGGAGCCCAGCTCGGTGTCGCCGATCCGCACGGAACCGGAGGAGAAGGTGTCGAGGCCGGCCACGCAGTGCATCAGCGTGGACTTGCCGGAGCCGGACGGCCCCATGATCGCGGTGAACTCGGCCTGCCGGAACTCGACGGTGACCCGGTCCAGGGCGACCACCTGGGTCTCGCCCTGGCCGTAGATCTTCGAGAGGTCCGTGGCACGTGCGGCCACGGAAGTGGTCCGCCGGTCGGCGATTGGTGTGGTGGACACGGAAGGGCGCTCCTGTCGGGACGACGGCGTTCATGGGGACCGCACCATCGTCTCGGCCGAACCGGCCCGTGTAGTCAGCCGCAGTTCTGGTTCCGGGGGCCGACTGGGGTCGGACCGCGGGGGCGGCGAGTCATACCTGGGGATGACGGCCGACCCCGAGGCCGGCGATCCGGAATCACAGACTCCCGATCGTCGAGAACGGGTGGAGCCCCCTTGTTCGGACGGTGAAATTCCGTCATTCCGCGTACGCGGTCACCCACCGCGCGTAACGCTATTGGCAAGTGCGGATGGCTCGTTCCGGGGGCTGATGCTCCCTCAGACGTCAATAAAATAAGACAACATCGGGTCGTCCGTCCGCTGTTCGGGGGACGCCTCCCGATAGGGTCGGAACCTCGTAGCGGAGCCCATGGCCTGCCCGGATGGTGGAATGCAGACACGGCGAGCTTAAACCTCGCTGCCCCTCGCGGGCGTACCGGTTCAAGTCCGGTTCCGGGCACTTTCGCTGCTTTTGCGGCTGACCTGCGGGAATGACCGGCTGACGGTGTCACTCATGGGTGTCGTGGGAACACCATGGGAACGCGGCGCCTCTGAGAACTCCTAACAAAGTGAGGGGTTCCTCAGTCGTCGCCGGTAGATGATGCCGCAGGCGAGGCTGAGGAAGGTTTCGCGGATCTCCCAGCGGAGGCGTGACCGGCGGAACCGGTGCAGCAGCGCGAACTCTGCTCGACCACCCACCGGTGTGTGCCCAGCCCCGATCCGTGTGCGGTGCCGCGCCGTGCGATGGCCGGGGTGATGCCGACAGCTCGGACCTGCCTGCGGTACTTGTCGTAGTCGTAGCCACGGTCGGCGTACAGGGTGTCCGGCCGTCCGCGGTGCCGTCCACGTCGGCCCCGCACTGGCGGGACGGCCTCGATCAAGGGCGTGAGCTGAGTGACGTCATTGTGGTTCCCGCCTGTCAGTGACACTGCCGGCGGAATGCCGTGCGCTTCGTTGATCAGATGGTGCTTCGAGCCTGTTCGGGCACGGTCGACAGGGCTCGGTCCGGTTTCGGGCCGCCCTTCATGGCCCGGACATGGGAGCCGTCGATCACCGCCCTGGACCGGTCCGGCGCGCCGACGGCATGCAACTCGGCCAGCAGCGACTCGTGCAGACGCTGCCAGACTCCCGCGTCGTTCCAGCCGTGCAGGCGTCGCCAGCAGATCATCCCGAACCGAAGCCCAGTTCCTGGGGCAGGAACTCCCACGGGATGCCGGTGCAGATCACCAACAGGATCCCGGAAGGACCTTCCGGTCATCCAGATGCTTGCGGCCGGGCGATCCGGCCGGCGCCGCACGACCGGCAGCAACGGCTCGATCTGCGCCCGCAACTCGTCCGGCACGATCCACGGCGACTGCTGACCCTTCCTCGTGTATCGGCCAACAACCAGAAAAATCCCGCATTTCAGGGCAGATTTGTTAGGAGTTCTAAGGGGTGGGCGGCGCGGAGTCGGAGAAGCTGCGAACGCGCGCAGATGCTGGCTTCCTTCCCCGTGATGGAGCACCAGGACGAGACCAGGGTGGCCTACGACGGGGTCGTCGAGCTGTACGCGTCGCTGTTCGCTAATCGGTTGGAGACGCAGCCGTTCTCGCGGAACATGATCGGCACCTTCGCCGAACTGGTGCGCGCGACGGGGAACCCGCGGGCGGTCGACGTCGGGTGCGGGCCTGGACATCTGACGGCCATGCTGCACGAGCTGGGGCTGGACGCCTTTGGGGTCGACCTCTCCCCGGGCATGGTCGACCACGCCCGGCGGGCCCACCCGGCGTTGCGGTTTGCCGAGGCACGGATGGAGGCCTTGCCGGTCGAGGACGGTGCCCTCGGTGGCGTGCTGGCCCACTACTCGATGATCCACACCCCACCCGGGGAATTGCCCGCGCTGCTCACCGAGCAGGTACGTGTCCTGGCGCCGGGTGGCCTGCTCCTGGTCTCGTTCTTCGTGACCGACGGACCGGAGCCGGTCCGCTTCGACCACAAGGTGACGCCCGCTTACAGCTGGCCCGTGGATCGGTTCGCCGAGCAGCTGGCCGGTGCCGGGCTCGTCCCGTTCGCCCGCCTGCTCCACGATCCGGCCTCCGAGCGGGGTTTCCTCGACGCCCACTTGCTGGCCCGCCTCCCCTAGGCCCGTCTAGGTGAAGTGCGGAGAAGCTCGGAGATGTGCATACGGTACGGAAGCAACGCCAATCCCCTGTGCCGCGACTGCTTCAGCATCGTCGCGGCAACGTGGGGGACGTACACGAGCCAGAAGGGCTACAACGCCTGATCAGGGCGCCTCGCCCAGGGCCGCGCGGAACCAGTCGAGGGACCCGGTGGCGAGCACGGCGTCCGCCAGCGCCTGGCCGCTCTTGGTGACGATCCGGCCGCGGGAGTTGTCGATCCAGCGCTGCGTGTTCGCATAACCCTGGTCGCGGTACTCGATGCCCTGGATCATGCACTCCAACTTGTCGGCGTCGCGGGCGCAGACAGCCTCGGGGGACTCCTTCGCCTCGTACTCGCCGATCAGGTCACGGACGGCCTGCGCCAGCTCCTCGGGGAAGCCCGAGACCTGGTCGGAGACGATGTCGCGGGGGTCGGCCTCGGTGCCGCCGGTGTACTTCTTGCCGAGGTGGTTGACGTCGCCCGTGCGGGTCTCGCCGGTGTCGTGCCAGACCGCGAGGAGGGCGGCCTGCGCCGGGTCGGCGCCTTCGAGCTTGGCGATGACGGAGGCGAGCAGCGCCACCCGCCAGGAGTGTTCGGCGACGGTCTCGGGGTCCTTGACGCCGGCCATCCACCACCCGGTGCGCTTCGTCGCCTTCAGCGTTCCGGCCTCGTAGGCGAATCGCGCCACCGGAGTCAGGTCGTCAGCCACCGTGGGGCTCCTCTCACGCCTCAGCGAGGCGGATCGCGTAGCGGATGCTGTCCAACTCCCGTCGCCCGCGCGCCGAGAGTTCCCGGCTATCCAACATGATCGGAAGGCGTTCGCGAAGGGCGGATCCGGCGGCTCCTGATCGCAGCAGGTTGGGCCGGACCTGGAGGAGCGCCCACACGCTGTGGATGTTGAGGTCCACGTAGCCGTGCTGCGGGGCCAGGCCGTCGACGAGGTGGGCGAGGAGACGGTCACCTGACCACGGCTCGGAGGAGCGGTCGGCGATGAAGTCGTCCGAGAGCTGCGGGGTGGTCATCTCGCCGACCCAGTAGGCCCAGTACGCGAGGTTCGCGGCCTCGCCGGCGTCGTCGTCCAGGAGCGCGCTGTCGATGAAGTGGGACATGCGGTCCCGGTCGCCGTGCCGGGCGGCGACGGCTGCGACTGACCGGGCGTTGAGCCAGGACGTCAGCCAGTCGCCCGGACGCTCGGTACGCTGCTGGTAGGCGAGCCACTCGGCGTTGTCCGACGGGGTGTCGTACCCCGACAGGTAGAGGGCCTGGCGGCGGAGGAGGAACTGCTCGGGGCCGCGGGCCTGCTCGGCGGTGCGCCGCATGTGTCCGAAGAACCGGGCCCGCTCGGTGGCGGTCAGCTCCGGGCCGGACGGCGCCGGTCCGCGCCGCGGTCGGGGTGGAGTGGGGAGAGACCGGATCGGGCGCGGCGGAACCTGGTTGAGCGGCCAGGCGAGCACCTCGGCCAGTTCACGCTGCATGACGACGACACCGAGAGGGTTCTCCTCGATCGGGACCTCGTCGTCCAAGACGGTCGCAAGGAGGACGTCCGCCTCCAGACCCCGCTCCAGGGCCTGGAGGAGGGCAGGCGGGGTGTGCAACTGCATGACGCGGGAGCGGATCACGAGCATCTGCCCGACGGGGACGGACGTCAGCGGCCGGCGTCCGGTCTCCCACCCGGCGATCGTGTCGGGGCTCACGCGAAGCTGTCCGGCCGTCTCCTCCTGCGTGTAGCCGAGTTGCTCCCGGATCACCCGGAGGATGTAGCCGCTGATCAGGCCGTTTCTGCCACGGGAAGCCGAACCCTGACTGCCGGTAAGGGTTCGCTGAGGACTTGCCCGCATGGTGGCCCTCTTCCTGGTGCCTTGACCGTAAGACACCTGTACTCACAGTCACTTCAAGGACCTGACCCGACTACATACCGTCGATGTCATCCCTGAACGAGCCTAGAGGGAGGCATTCAGCCATGGGCTCCAAACTGCGTCTTTCCCCACCTTCGGTGCCCGTAGCCCGCCTCTGTGTGCCTCGGGTCGACAGCTCGGGGGAGAACCCGGACAGTACGCCGAGGCCGGATGCCTGCCCCGCGCGTCGGCCGCTCGTCGACCCCGACCTCGAACTCCCGGCATCCGGCGTTACGCCCTACCCGATCGCCCCGCCCAGCCTGAAGCACTTCGGGAAGGGCGTCCGGTGAGCCGCACCAGCCCCTGGTTCACGACGGGGGCAGCGCTTCCGCGAGGTGGCGAACTCAGCGTGGAGGCCTGGCTGCTGACCGCGTCGCCGCATCCCGGGATCGGCCGGTGGGAGTGGGAATCGGGAGACGTCACGTTTCTGCGGTGCGGTGGGCTGTTCTCCGCCGTCCGGATGTCCCGGAAACTCGTGCACGCTGCGGCCGGCACCTCGATCCCGGGCGAGGTCGACTGGTTCCTCTCCACGGCCCTGGACGGCGGCCCCGTCTTCGCGAGCCGCAGACTCGGGCGCTACTACGCGCTCGTGGCCGCCGATGCCCCCAACTACTGGACCGGCCCCGGGGCTCACTGCGTGGCAGCGGACACCGCCCTCGCCGTGCCCCCTGTCTGGCAGACCGACTACGACTGCGAAGAGTCGTACTGGCCCGTCCCGCCACGCGGCGTGGGCGCGTTCTGCCTCCTCAGCCTGGTTGCGCGGCTGACCGCGCACGGCCTCGCACAAGCCGCCAGCGTCACGACGAGAGCCGGTGGCTGACGTGCTGACGGATGACCAGACCTTCGCCGAGGATGGCACGCCCGTCTTCACGAGGTCGTTCCTGCGCGACGCGGTATCGGTCGGCGAGGCCCGCCAGTTCGTCCACGCGGCGCTGCTCGACTGGAAGATGCCCGAACTCGCCGATACAGCCGAGCTGGTCGTCTCTGAACTCGCCTCCAACGCGGTGATGCACGCACGCCGTGCCTCATTCCGCGTGACCGTGGTCCGCCTGGACGACGACCGGGCACGGGTTGTGGTCATCGACCACAGCTGCGACCTCCCGCAGTCGGTCGACGCCAGGGCCGACGAGGCCCACGGCAGGGGCCTGGCCATCGTCGAAGCCGTCTCGGCGCAGTGGGGAACCGAACCGCTGAACTGGGGCAAGAAGGTCTGGGCCGACCTGGAGAAGCCGCAGGTCCTGGAACTACCGGTTGACCGCGACCCGATGAACAGCAGGCCCCTCGCTCAGCTCGTCTACGTCCTGATACTGGTCGCCGTCGCCGCTGCTGTCATCAGCGGCGTGGCTGCGCGGTGCTGACGCGCCGCCCTCCGAACCCCGCCCCGGCCATGGCCAACCGACCATGCAGAGGTCTCCCTCTCGGCCGGGGCGGCCCATCTCCCTGGAGTCTCCATGCATCAGCTGATCGCCTCCCCGTTCCTGGAACAACACGTCCTCGTACGGCCCGGCAGCCGTGGCGGCGCCCTCCTGCCTGAAGCCCGATACGACGAACTGCGCGCCCTCGACCCCTCCGAGTGGGCGCCTCCCTGGCTCGTCGAAGCCGTCGCCTCCCAGTGGCCCGACCTGAACGTGAAGGACCAGTTCCTCGGCGAGTTCCTCCTCGTCCGCCAGCCGTCGAGCTGGGGCTACGGCAAGGCCAGCTGGGAGGTCAACCTCGGCTGCAACTACGCCTGCAAGCACTGCTACCTCGGGCTGAAGATGAACTCGGGGATGCCCTGGGAGGACAAGCAGCGCTGCCTCGACATCATGGCCGAGGCCGGCGTCCTCTTCCTCCAGGTCACCGGCGGAGAGCCGACCATCGGCGACTTCATGCGCGCGTACCGGTACGCCTGGAACCTCGGCATGATGATCACAGTCTCCACGAACGGCTCGCTGCTGTGGCGTGAGAACCTGCTCCGCCTCTTCAGGGGATGCCCGCCGTACCGGGTCACGGTGTCCATGTACGGCGCGATGAAGGCCAGCTACGACGGCCTGACGCAGCGCGAGGGCGCCTGGGACCAGTTCGTCCAGGGCATGAACGCCGCCCGCCACGCCCGCCTGCCGCTGCGCATGAGCATCGTCGTGACCGAGGACAACGCTGCCGAGGAACAGGCGATGGTCGACCTGTGTGAGTCGTGGGGCGTCGAGTACGAGGTCTTCACGAACATGACGCCGACGATCTACGGCGGCGGTGAGGTCCTCACCGCGCAGTCCAAGGAGCACCTGCGGCTGCGGAAGACCTTCACCGGCTGCAACGCGGGCCACACCTTCTTCCGCCTGGACCCGCACGGCCAGGTGTCCATCTGCAAGATCGGTCGCGACGACCAGATCAGCCTCCCCCACGAGGGGATCGAGGGCCTTGCCCGGCTGGGTGCGATCGCCGACCGCCTGATGCTTCGGACCGGCGGGTGCTCGGGTTGCACCATCGCCGGTACCTGCCGCGTGTGCAGGCCCCTGGCCAAGCACTACCAGGAGGCGAAGGCCCCGCTGGCGGCTTACTGCCAGCACGGAGAACAGAAAGGGTGAAGATGACCGCAGTAGCAGTCGAGATCTCGCCGAGGCGTCCACTGCCGACCGACGGGCCCAACCCGGGCGACCTGCCGTACCTGACGAGGCCGGTCCTGGAGCCGACCCCGCCGGTGACGGCGGTCACCAGCGTGGCCGACATGGACACGGTGATGGACAGCGCGAAGTGCTCGTGCGCGGCCGGCGACGACAACCCGCACTAGGGTGACCGGCGCTCGGGCACCAAGGTGATGCAGCAGGCCCCTGGCGTGCTTCGCCGGGGGCCTGCGGCACGAGTGCAGGGTGAGTAGCGTGCGGGCATGCGCTTTCACTGGGGCTGGCTTGAGCCCGTGATGACCGTCCCGTACGTGCCCACCCTCGGCCCCGTCCGCAGGGAAGACCCGCTGCACGACCTCTTCGAGGCCGTCGTCGAGAACGCGGCCACCGACCGCTTCCTCCCGCACGACAAGGACGCCCGGTGGTTCGACCACAAGGCCGAGCGCGTCTTGGCGGACGCCATCGAGCACGACCGGCACCAGACCCTGATCCCCACGCTCAACGAACGTGGCCCACGCACCGTGAAGGTCCACGTCTACGGGAACGTGCCCGGCAGCCTGACGGCCGGCGCGGACCTGGCGCGCAAGCTCGCCGCCGCCCATGGCGCAGGCCGGGCCAAGGTCGCCTGGTTCCTCGGCCCGGACCAACCCGAGGAGTACCCGCGCGGCGTCGGGACCCGCGTCCAGCTCAAGGACTTCGCCGACGGCCCCGGTGAGGCCCCGGGCGTGCGGGTGCTGGACTACAAGCAGCTCCCCGAGCCCGAGCGGTTCGCGGTCTTCGCCGACCTCATGGCCGGCGACGGCTTCGCGTTCCTCTACGGCCGGATGCAGGAGGGGACCGTGGGCCCCGTCCTCACTGTCCTCGACGGGGCCACGGTCGCGGGCGCCATCGGTCCCATGGAGACGTTGAGCGACGCCGCCGGGCGCGCGCGGTTGCTGCCCCAGTACTTCGGCGTCCGCCCGGAGTACCGCGGCCTCGGCTACGGCCGCGCCCTGTGGCGCTCAGCGATGTTCTGGGGGCACCAGCACGGTGCCGCGTACCAGTTGCTCCAGACCGAGGTGGGCGGCGCCTCCGACCGGCTGTGCGCGGCTGAGGGCCTGACATCCCTCGGCTTCGTCAACCAGGCAGGTGCCTGAAACAGCCGCTCCGGTTCCCTTGGGGCTGAGGGCAGATGAGGCGAGCGCCCCGGCGTGACCGGAGCCTTTCGGCCAGTGTTCCCGGGCGTGTTCCCACGGGAACACGCAGGTGGGGGAAGGCGGGCGGATCCGGGAAGATCCGGGAGCGATCGGCGAGATCAGAGCATCGCCGCAGGTCAGAGGGGGTGTCGGAGACGGTTCAAGTCCGTTTCCGGGCACTTCCCGTACCTGTCACGGTGTGTGCGGGCCGCCATCGACCCCGTCGGCCTTCGCCTTCACTTCCGCCTCCGCGGCTGTCCGGCTCTCACTTGGAGATGCTGTTGCGCAGGGTGTCCGTCGAGGTCTTCAGGAGGTCGATCTTCTTGGCCAGCGTCGGGTCGAGCCAGAGGAGGGCGACGACCGCGGGCCAGCCTATGTACGCGGCGATCTGAAGCTCCGTCGGGATGCTGGCCGGCAGGACGCCGGTGCCCTGGAGGGTGAGCACGAGCGCGGGCGGGATGAGAAGCACGAGGAGATTGCGTACGGCACCGAGGAGCCTGACCCGCAACACCCGGCCGGCCGGGTCGGGCTGGCGGTGCGGGAGCCTGTCCCAGCGGGCGTGGACGGTGTGACAGAGGACCTCGGCCAGCAGCGCGTGCAGTGTCCGCCAGGTGTCGGGGCCCGGGCTGAGGACGGAGCGCTTCAGATCGCGGGTGGCCGAGGCTATCCCGGAGACGTGGTGGCGGAAGGCACGGCCGATGGACTCCTCGATGGTGGAGCGGCGGCCCTGGGGGCCCAGCGGTTCGACGAGTACGTGTTCCTGGCCGCGGGCTATCTGCTCCAGCAGGTCGAGGCCCTGGCGCCGGACGGCCGACTCGCGCAGGGCCGGCTCGTACTCCAGGAACGCGAGCAGGTCGATCAGGTCGGCGACGAGGTACGTGAACCGGTCACGGGAGCGGAGCCGCGCCAGGGCGATCTTCGCCGGCAGGGCCGCCAGCGCGTAGGTTCCGAGGACCAGCCACCAGATCAGCGCGGAGGAGAGGACCCCCATGGCCGGGACGAGGAAGACCGCGGCCGGATGCCCGTGCCCGCTCCACAGCGCCGCGGTCAGACCCCCGGTCGCCAGGGCGGTCCAGATCAGGAGCGTCGGGAGTGCCGTCTGCCCCACCCGGAGAAGGAGCACCGTCCCGACGGTCAGGGACAGGCCCTGGACCCCGACGAGCACCAGGGCGGTCACCCAGGTGGGCGGGCTGCCCAGCGGGCCCAGCAGCAGCCACCACGTGCCCAGCACGATCCCGGCCAGGACCAGGGCCACGTTGTTCGCGGCCTCGTCCAGCCGGCCGTTCCAGTTGGTGATCGCGGCCTGACGGCGGCCCAGCGCGCGCAGGCGGGCGGCCAGACGCGGCGGGGTGTCGCCGGGAAGCAGGTCGGAGATGAGTGCCGCCCTTTCGGCGTCGTCGGACGAGTTCTCCTGCTGCCCGGGACGCGGCGGGCGCAGGCGCCCGAAGCGGCGCTTCAGCAGCCGCTCCTGCTGCTTCGTCTTCTCCAGCGCGTCCTCGTTGTGCGGGGCGACGGACAGCACGTTCCGGTAGCGGGTGAGCGCTTCCTCGACATGACCCTGGTCGTACGCGCACGCCGCGTACTCGGAGAGCAGATACTCGTTGCGCGGCCAGCGTTCCAGCCGGGCGAGCGCCAGTGCCTCGGCCGTGTCCGCGCATTCGAGCTGCCGTAACGCCGCGACCAGGCCGAACCTGTCATGGTGGCCGGCCTCCGCGAAGAGCTGGGCAGCCCGCTCGTGGCGTCCGTCGTCGAGTTCCAGGAACCCGAGCTCGACGCGCACCCAGGGGTAGTGCGGGTACCGCTCGCAGCTCGGTTCGGCGACGCCGCGCGCTTCTCGTCTGCGGCCCATCGTCCGGAGACAGGAGACCAGGCCGTGGGCCACGTTCGGCCAGTGCGGCACCAGCGAGTGCACCAGCCGGAAGTCGGCCAGGGCCGCCTCCGTCTCGTTGCGCCGCAGCCGGATCCAGGCCCGGGTGACCAACAGCGACGGCCATGCCGTCGCGTCCTGAGGGAGCTCCGGCTCCGGAAGTCCACCGAACCCGGCCAGGTGCAACAGGCCGTTGAGAGCCTCCGGGAGATCGGGCAGCGTCTCCAGTGCCCGCCGGAAGTGGCCCTGGGCTTCGGCGAGAAGGGCGGAGGGGGTCGTATCGTCGGGGTCCGGCACCTGGAAGGCCGCCAGTTCGGACCAGGCGTCGTACGCCAGCCAGCCCTCCACGACGTCCAGTGCGGGGCACGGACCCACCGTGCGCCGCCGCAGCTCGCCGGCGAGTGCCCTGGACTCCCCCAGCCGCTCGTCCTGCTGCAGGAGGCAGACCTTGAGCAGGGTCGCCTCGACGTCGTCGGGCCGGATCCGCAGGGCGAGGTTCACCGCGTCCAGAGCGGCCTCCAGCTCCCAGGCGTCGAAAGCCAGCAGGGCGTGCTCCACCAGCAGTCCGGGGGCCGCCGGATACGGGGAGGCGCCGGCGGACGGCGCGGCTTCGAGGACCGCGCGGGCCTCGGCCGGACGGTCCGCCAGCCGGTGCGCGGTGCACAGGCCGCGCCGGGCCACCACGTCGGCGGGGTCGAGGTCGAGGACGGCGGTGAAGACGGCCCTCGCCACGGCGTCGTCGAAGTCCCGGGTGCTCGCGTGGACGCCCTTGTCGACGGCTGCCTCCGGGAGGCCGAGGGCCAGCGTGCCCTCCGCGAGGAGGAGGGGCGGCGTGCGCGGACGGGTGGCCGTCGCGTCGGCGAGCGCGGCCCGTGCCTCCGCGGTTCGCCGCAAGGCCCACAGGGCGCGGATCCGGCCCCCGAGGGCGGCCTCGTTGTCCCCGTCCTGGGCCAGGGCCGCGTCGAAGCGCTCCAGCGCGCCGAGCGGGTCATGACAGCGCAGCAACTCCTCGGCTCGCTCCATACGGTGATTGCAGCACGAGCGTGTCCACGAGGGACATAGCCGTGTTGCGGTGACGCCGGGTCATCCCTGGTGTGGGGTCGGGCTCATCCCTCGGGTCCGGTCGGTCTCACGCCTCGTGTCCGGTCGGGCTCATCCCTCGTACACGGTCAGGACGGCGCCGTCGACCTCGATGCGGCGGCCCGCGCGCATGCCGTTGCTGCGCAGGGTGTGCAGGCACTCCTCGAACAGGGCGAGTTCGCCCGGGTCCAGGATGGCGGCGGCCAGGTCCAGGAGTTCGGTGACCGAGGCGTCGGTCAGCACCTCGGGCAGTTCCCCGGACAGCAGGACGACGGACTCGCCGTCGGGTTTGCGGACCACGGCCGTCGCCGGTCCGCCGTGCACGAACAACACATGTCCCCCTGAGAGCCCGTGGTCGTGCGGCTCTCGCGTTCCCGGGCAGTGAGGCAGAGACTAGCGGCGGATCTTGCCGCTTTCGTGCGGAGTTGGATTCTTTTTCCGACTTGACGGAAGAGCGCCCGGGAGCGGTCCGGAGGCGCTCACTTCTCCCGGGGTGCGCGGTCCAGCAGTGACTCGACGAGCGCGGTGACGTGCCGGCGGTCGTCGGCCGACAGTTTCTGGACGCTGGCGATGAGCAGCGCGACCTCGGGGTCGGCGGGGCCGGCCGCGCCGTTCGGGTCCGCGGCCGGCGAGGTGTCGTACACGTGGATCCCGCAGGCCTCGGCGGCGGCGCGGCGCACCGTCTCCAGGGGCAGCTCCAGCCCCTTGGCCAGGCCTTCCAGGGTGGTCGCCTGGGGCATCCGGACCACGCGTTCGGTGGTGGCCAGGTGGTGCACGGTGGAGCGGGGCACGCCGCCGCGCCGTGCCACGTCGCCGTAGGACCAGCCCTTGCGGTCGAGGTGCTCACGGATCAACTGCTGCAGTGCGTTGGCCACTGACCGTCACTTCCTGCTCGCCACCTGCGGAGTCCGCCATGTCGCGGCCGATTCTACGGGCGGGTCCGCGATAGGCCGAGAGGGTGATTTCCAGAAGGGGTTGCGCGGTGGGTTCCCGAGCCCGTAGTGTCCAATCTCGTTGGACAGCACGTCCGACCAGATTGGACAGAGTCCGGGGGGAACCTGACTCGGTCCGATCGGAAATGTCTATCCCTGAGGGGGAAAAGATCATGATGGACGCCCACGAGCTCGAGGCCGAGTCCGCGGAACTGCTGCCGGGTCGCGAGGCCCTCGGTCGCCTGAAGTTCGGCTTCGGCAAGACGGTCAACGTCACCAAGCACGTCGCGAACATCAGCGCCCACAACGAGTCCGCCGCGCTGAACGACCACTCGTCGTGGTCGGTGGCCGACTCCGGTGCCGGTCAGAGCATCAGCGTCACCCAGTAGCACCGCCCTGGCGCACGGCGCCGGCACCGAGATCGACCTCAACCTCATCGCACACGAAACGAAGGGACATCCGTCATGAGCATGGACATGAACGAGCTGGAGAACGAGTCCGCCGAGCTGCTGCCGGGCCGTGAGGCCCTCGGTCGCCTGAAGTTCAGCTTCGGCAAGACGGTCAACGTCACCAAGCACATCGCGAACATCGACGCGTCCAACCAGTCCGCCGCGCTGAACGACCACTCCGCCTGGTCGTCCGCCGAGTCGTCGGCCGCGCAGACGATCAGCGTCACCCAGTAGTTCCCAGGGGCGCCGCCGCCGTCGCCCCGGCGGTGGCGCCCCCGGCTGTCGGGGGGGAAACACCGGGCGGAACACCATGGGGACTCGGGGGGAGACCACATATGACGGTGCTCGGAGACGGGGCCGCCGCAGTGTACGACACGGGCCCGGTGCCCGGACCCGGCGGCTGGCCGGTGACCTACGAGCAGGTGGCGACGGGCAACCTGCCGGTCGTCGACCAGCCGTCGCCGGCTCCGAGGCTGAGCGCGGGGCTGCGGCTGCACGGCGAGTACCAGGGATCGGGTTTCACCGAGCCCAAGTACATCGCCCGTCGGGGGGACGGGCAGGTCGTGCAGCTGTCCAGGCTGCTGTACCTGGTGGCGTCGTCGGTCGACGGCGTCCGCGATGCCGAGGCCATCGCGCACCGGGTCAGCGCCCGCTTCGGTCGCGAGGTCAGCGGGGAGAACATCCGCTTCCTCGTCGAGAAGAAGCTGGAACCGCTGGGTGTGACGGTCCCGGAGGGCCAGGAGGACGACGAGGTCGACGCCCCGCGCTCCGACCTGCTGCTCGCCCTCAAGGGCCACCGGGTCATCTTCAACGAGCGGCGGACGGCGAAGATCGCGCGTTCGCTGGCGTGGCTGCACCGGCCGGCCGTGGTCGCGCTGGTGCTGGGCTCGGCCATAGCCATGGACGTCTGGCTGTTCGGGTTCTTCGGGGCGATCGAGCCCGTCCTGGAGGTGCTCGACCAGCCGGTCCTGATCCTCGTCGTCTTCGTGCTCACCGTGGCCTCCCTCGTCTTCCACGAGTTCGGACACGCCTCGGCGTGCAGATACGGCGGAGCCCGCCCCGGCTGCATCGGGTGCGGGCTCTTCCTCATCTGGCCGTCGATGTACACCGACGTCACCGACGTCTACCGGATCGGACGGGGCGGCCGGCTCCGCACCGACCTGGGCGGTGTCTACTTCAACGTCGTCTTCATGCTGGCGATGGTCGGCGCCTACTTCGCCACCGGGGCCCAGTTCTTCCTGGCCACGGTGTACCTCGGGCACTTCGAGATCATGGAACAGCTGATGCCGGCCGTACGGCTGGACGGCTACTACATCCTCGGCGACCTGGCCGGGGTCCCGGACCTGTACGGCAAGATCAAGCCGATCCTGCTGGGCCTGGTACCGGGGCGGCGGGGGGACCGGGCCCGCCAGGAGGTCGCCGGGCTGAAGAAGTCGGCGCGGGCCATCGTCGCCACCTGGGTGCTCACCATGGTCCCGCTGATCATCGGCGAACTCGGGTACGCGCTGTGGAACCTGCCGCGGATCCTCACCACGATGATCCGCTCGCTGACCGAGCAACTCCTCGGCACCGGCTCGGCGTTCGTGGACGGGAAGATCGTCGAGGGCCTGGTCGGGACGATCGGCTGCGTGATGCTGCTCTGCCCGATGGCCGGTGTCGTCTATCTGTCCGTGAAGATCGGCGGACGCATCATCCGGGCGGCGAAGCGTTCCACGGAGGGCCGCCCCCGGCTGCGGCTGGCCGTCTGCGCCCTCGCCCTCGCCGGGCTCACCGGGCTCAGCTACGCCTGGGTGTCCGGAGTGACCCCGAAGCCGCTGCCCAAGCAGCCGCCGATCGCACCGATCCTCCAGCCGGGGGTGCCGACCGAGGAACCGCCGCCGGCGCGGCAGGCCTCGACCCCGGACCGGCCGGAGGACTCCGGTGCCCCGTCGGACACCGTGTCCGGCGTGCCGGCCGCCTCGGCCGGGGCGAGCGCCGCGCCCTCGGCCGGGGCGGCGTCGCCGGGCGCGTCCGCCTCGGCGTCGCCCTCCGCCTCGGTGCCGGGCAGCCCCGGGCAGGGCGCCAGCGCATCGCAGGCGCCGACCAGCGCGGGACCGGTCACCTCACCGGTGTCCTCGCCGCCGGCGAGCGTGCCGGAGTCCCCGACGCCCACCCCGTCGGAGAGCGTCCCGGCGTCCCCGACACCCAGCCCGTCCCCGCCGCCGGCCAGCGACTCGCCGAGCCCGGCCCCGGCCACGTCCTGACGCCGGCCCCGGCCACGTCCTGACGGGCGGCGGCCAACCACTCACCGCAGCAGCACCGGAGCACAGGAGCACTCCATGAGCAGTCACCGAAAAACCCGCACCACCCCAGGTCCGCTCACCCGGCGGGCCGTCCGGATCGGCCTGTTCGCCGCCGGGGTAGCCGGGGCGGCCACCGCCGTACCCGCACAGGCGGCCACCGCCGCCCCGCACGCCGCGGTCGTCTCCGACCACGTCTTCAGCCACGCCGACCGCGGGCACCACACCCAGGCCAGGGACTCCTTCACGGTCCGCCAGTTCGGCACGGTGAACGCCACCGCCGTACGCAACCAGGCCAACGCCGTCTCGGCCGGCTGCTCGGCGGACGACCACTGCCGCTCGGTGGCCCTCTCCTTCCAGATCGTCACGGTCGCCGGGAACGAGCGCACCCACCTGAACGCGGTGAACCTCAGCGACGCCGCCAACAAGGAGTGCACGGGCTGCCAGACCCTCGCCGGGGCCTACCAGTTCGTGGTCTCCACGCCGACCGCACTGCGCTTCGACGACGCCACCCGGGGCAGGCTCGACGACATCCACCGCCGGCTCGACGCGCTGACCCGCTCCACCCTGCCCGCCGCCGACCTGCGCACGAAGGCCGACGGGCTCGCCGCCGAGGTCACCGCCGTCCTGCACGACGCGGTCGCGAAGGCGCCGAAGGGCGACCCGCAGAAGGACGTCACCCTCCACCGCCACCTGGACGGCTGGCCGGGCCGCTGACCCGTCCGACCGTCCCGTGCACCGGCCGCCGGGCCCGCGACCGCCTCCCGCGGGCCCGGCGGCCTGCCGTGTGCGCCGCCTCGACGGCCGACATCGGGTGTGTCCATTGACATCGGGTATGACCGGACGGAGACTCGAGCGAACGAAGTGAAGGAAATTTCACCAGGCGAACAAGGCGACCATGCCGGGCCGGGCGAACCAGACGAACGTCGAAGGGAACGACCGATGCGCACCACCGTCGGCATCATCGGAGCCGGACCCGCCGGGCTCCTCCTCGCGCGGCTGCTGCACAACGCGGGCATCGACTCGGTCGTCCTGGAGAGCCGTGACCGCTCCTACGTCGAGCACCGCCAGCGCGCCGGGATCCTGGAGCAGGGCACCGTGGACGTGCTGCGCGCGGCCGGCGCCGGGGAGCGGATGGACCGCGAGGGCCTGCGCCACGACGGCATCGAGCTCCGCTTCGACCGGCAGCGCCACCGCGTCGACTTCCCCGGCCTCACCGGCGGCCGGTCCGTGATGGTCTACGCCCAGACCGAGGTCTGCAAGGACCTCATCGCCCTCCAGCTCAAGGAGGGCGGCCCGCTGCTCTTCGAGGCGGAGGCGCTGGAGGTGGCGGGCGCCGAGAGCGGGCGGCCGCGGGTGCGGTTCCGGCACGAGGGCCGGGAGGACGTCCTGGAGTGCGCGTACGTCGTCGGCTGCGACGGCTTCTGGGGAGTCGCCCGCAACGCGTTCCCGGAGTCCCTCTCCCGGGTCTTCGAGCGGACCTACCCCTACGGCTGGCTGGGCATCCTCGCCGACGTCGCCCCCTCCCACGACGAACTGGTCTACGCCCGCCACGACCGCGGCTTCGCCCTGCTCTCCATGCGCTCCCCGTCCGTCTCCCGTCTCTACCTCCAGGTGCCGGCCGACACGGACGCCGAGGCGTGGACCGACGAGGCGATCTGGGACGAGCTGGAGCGCCGCTTCGAGACCGACGACGACTGGCGCCTGGAGCGCGGCCCGATCACCCAGAAGTCGGTCACACCGATGCGCTCGTACGTCCACGAGCCCATGCGGCACGGCCGGCTCTTCCTCGCCGGGGACGCCGCCCACATCGTGCCGCCGACCGGCGCCAAGGGGCTGAACCTGGCGGTGGGCGACGTCGTCACCTTCGCCCGCGCCCTGGTCCACGAGCGGGAGACGGGCTCGCCGGAGCTGCTCGACGCCTACTCGGCGACCTGCCTGCGCCGGATCTGGCAGGCCGAGCGGTTCTCCTACGACATGACGAGCATGCTCCACCCCGGCCCCGGCGACAGCCCCTTCGGCGCCCGCCTCCAGCTGGCCCGGCTCGGCCGGATCGCCTCCTCCCGGGCCGCCGAGACCGACCTCGCGGAGGCCTACACCGGCTTCCCCCTGGACGCCTGAGGGATCTCCGGCCGGTTCCGGTCGTGTTCCGGCTTCGTCATGGAATGAAGCCCTCCGTGGCCGGGAATGAGGGCTCCGCGTAGCGTGTTGCGCAGCAGGGTGAGGGAAAGATCCTCCGCAGGTAGTAGGGTCAATCTTTTGCCAATCCATTACTCTTGATGCCAAGGCCGCGCGAGGTGGCCATGGAGGAGTGAAATGAGGAGCAGCAACCCGGTCTTCTCGCGACGGGGGTTCAGCCGCGACAACGGCTACGCGGGCTTCAACACCGCGCCGCAGGCCGGGTACGCACAGGGCAACCCGTACGCGCAGAACCCGTACGCGAACAACCCCTACGCCCAGCAGGACCTCCAGCAGGGCGCGCCGCCGCAGGCCCCGGCCACCACCGGCCGGATGACCATGGACGACGTCATCACGCGCTCCGCGACGACGCTCGGCACGGTCGCCGTCGGCGCGGTCCTCGCCTGGACGCTGCTGCCGATCTCGACCACCAGCTACGGCCTGGCCGTCGGCTCCGCGATCATCGCCTTCGTCCTGGCCATGATCCAGAGCTTCAAGCGCAACCCGGTGCCCGCGCTGATCCTGGGATACGCCGCCTTCGAGGGCGTCTTCCTCGGCGTCATCAGCGAGATGTACAACAGCCAGTGGAGCGGCGCCCCGTTCCAGGCGGTGCTCGGCACCATGGCGGTCTCGGCCGCGACCCTGCTGGTCTACCGGGCCGGCTGGATCCGCGTCACCGCCCGCTACGCCCGCATCGGCATGGCCATCGCCATCGCCTTCGTGCTGGTCATGGCGGTCAACCTGCTGCTGGTCGCGTTCGGCGTCGCCGAGAACGGCGGACTGCGCAGCTTCGGCCCGCTCGGCGCGATCGTCGGCATCATCGCGATCCTGCTCGGCGCGTTCTTCCTGACCCTCGACTTCAAGCAGATCGAGGACGGCATCGCCTACGGCGCCCCGAAGAACGAGGCCTGGCTGGCCGCGTTCGGCCTCACCATGACGCTGGTGTGGATCTACATCGAGATGCTGCGCCTGGTGGCGATCTTCAGCAGCAACGACTAGCCGCGCGAGAAGAGCCTGAACCCAGAAGGGCCCCGGGGTCGTCACCCCGGGGCCCTTCGCCGTCTGTGTGCGTGCGCGCCTAGAGAAGTTTGCGCGCGGCCCTCCTCAGGTCGTACTCGTGGATCAACGCCTTCGCGTGGCCGTACGCGAGGTTGTGCTCGTGGCGGAGCCAGCTGACCTTTTCCTCGAAGCAGAAGAGGGACGGGCCTTCGTCGACGGTACGCAGCCAGTCGGACACTTCACGACCGGTGCAGTGGGGGATGCGGGCGAGCAGGTTGCGATGGGTCTCCATGGAGAAGACTTGGGACATCGGCGCCTCCGGTGCGCAAAGGGGGTTGTAGCCGGTCCTTCACGTCACGGTGCCTGAGTGTTGGCGTGTTGGCAACAGTCGTGACAAGACAGCCGGTGGCACGCGTTACGCTCACGGCGTGGTTGATACGACGCCTCTGACCCGTGCCGTGGAACACTTCGCCGACAAGCTGAGGGCGGCACCGCAGAGCCGGTTGCAGCGGGGCGCCGCCGCGGAGGCGCTGGGGCTCGCGAGGGAGTTGGCCCGGTGGGCGCAGGCCGTCGAGGAGCCGGGCACCGAGAGCCGCGAGATGCCGGACGCGGGGATGTTCGCGGTGGCCGACCAAATCACCGTGGCCGGGAACGACTTGGCGGTGGTGCTGAGGAACGAGGCCGAGGTGGGGGATGCGGTGCGGCTGGTGGAGGAGGCGCAGAAGAGGGCGGGGGTGTGAGGCGGCGGTGCGTTGCCGGGTGCGGGTGCCCTGTGGCTGGTCGCGCAGTTCCCCGCGCCCCTGAAGGGGCGCACTGCAGCGCCGCTTCTTTTGCTTTTAGGGGCGCGGGGAACTGCGCGAACAACCCCCACGCACCCGCACCCGACAACGCACCGCAGAACCTCAGAGCGACGCTATGACCCGGTCCGCCAGGATGTAGACGTTCTCCTCGCCGCACGCGAACGTCAGCGTGTACGCGCCGGAGATCCCCGAACCGCCCAGCAGGTACGGCGTCTCACCGGCGCCCAGGGCGGCAGCCAGCCGCTCCGCCGTCTCCCGGTGCCCCGGCGTCATGCACAGGGTCGTGCCGTCGGCGAAGACATAGACGTCCAGCGTGCCCAGCGGACCCGGGCGGACGTCGGAGAGCTCGACCTGCGACTCGGCCAGCTGCTCCAGCGCCGCGACCGTGCGCTCGTGGTCGTTCACCACCGGCGACTGCACCGGTACGAAGTCCGGGTGGGACGGGTGACGGCGGCGGGCCGCGGCCAGCTCCGGGGACTCCCCGGCGAACTCGTCGGTCTCCGTGGCCGGCTCGGCGACCGGCTCAAGACCCACGAAGTCCGTCTGCCGGGGCAGGAACGGCTCGCCGTCCGCCAGCCCCAGCAGCGACGGCGCGTCGGAGGCGTCACGCGCCTCCTGCGCGGCCCAGAAGGCACGCGCCTCGGCCAGCTCCCGCTCCCGCTCCTCGGCCAGCGCCTCCGCCACGGCGGCGCGTATCTCCTCGGCGGCGGCGTGGCTGCGAGCCGCCGGCATGAGGGCGCGCAAGGTCGCGGCCTGGTTCTGGGCGAGCTGGGTGTGCAGCTCGGCGACCTGACGGCGCAGCTTCAGAACGGTGCGCAGGACAGCGACGCCCACGGCGCCCGTGGCGGCCGTGGTGAGCAGCAAGGCGATCGGCATGGCGCTCACTGACGTACTCCCGGTTCAAAGTCGACCCCCGACTTCCTACATCAGCTTGAAGGGTGGACTATCAAGCTGTCAGTGCGTAACGTCACGAAACGGACAGGACTTTGGCCCTGGGGTTTACCGGGACAACGGCGCTGACCTGCGGTGATATCTCCACAGAGGGAGATAGGTCACATCCTGGGGGAGATTGGATCACAAATCGGCCCGGTGTTCGGGGTTTTCTCGAACACCGGGCCGTGGTGTCACGGTGCGTCCCGTGACGGTTACTCAGGGGCTCAAAACGCTCAGCTGAGGCGCTCGATGACCATCGCCATGCCCTGGCCGCCGCCGACGCACATGGTCTCCAGACCGAACTGCTTGTCGTGGAACTGGAGGGAGTTGATGAGCGTGCCGGTGATGCGGGCGCCCGTCATGCCGAAGGGGTGGCCGACGGCGATGGCGCCGCCGTTCACGTTCAGCTTCTCCAGCGGGATGTTCAGGTCGCGGTAGGAGGGGATCACCTGGGCGGCGAACGCCTCGTTGATCTCGACCAGGTCGATGTCGTCGATGGTGAGACCGGCGCGGCTCAGCGCCTGCTTGCTCGCCTCCACCGGGCCGAGGCCCATGATCTCGGGGGAGAGGCCGGTGACGCCCGTCGACACGATCCGGGCGAGCGGGGTCAGGCCCAGCTCGCGGGCCTTGGTGTCGCTCATGATGACGACCGCGGCGGCGCCGTCGTTCAGCGGGCAGCAGTTGCCGGCGGTGACCAGGCCGTCGGGGCGGAAGACCGGCTTCAGGCCGGCGACGCCCTCCAGGGTGACGCCGGCGCGCGGGCCGTCGTCCTTGCTGACGACCGTGCCGTCGGGCAGCGTCACCGGGGTGATCTCCCGCTCCCAGAAGCCGTTCTTGATGGCTTCCTCGGCGAGGTTCTGGGAGCGGACGCCGAACTCGTCCATGTCCTCGCGGGTGACGCCCTTGATGCGGGCCAGGTTCTCGGCGGTCTGGCCCATCGCGATGTACGGGTCGGGGAGCAGGTCGTCCTCGCGCGGGTCGTGCCAGGTGGAGCCGGTCGACGCGGCGGTGGCGGCGGTGCGGGCCTGGGCCTCGTCGAAGAGCGGGTTCGTGGTGCCCGGGAGGCCGTCGGAGCTGCCCTTGGCGTAGCGGGAGACCATCTCGACACCGGCCGAGATGAAGACGTCGCCCTCGCCGGCCTTGATGGCGTGCAGGGCCATGCGGCTGGTCTGCAGGGACGAGGAACAGTACCGGGTGATCGTGGTGCCGGGCAGGTAGTCCATGCCCATCTGCACGGCGACGATCCGGCCGAGGTTGTAGCCCTGCTCGCCGCCGGGGAGGCCGCAGCCGAGCATCAGGTCGTCGATGTCCCGCGGGTCCAGCTCGGGGACCTTGGCGAGGGCGGCCTGGATGATCGTCGCGGTGAGGTCGTCGGGGCGCAGGTCCTTCAGGGAGCCCTTGACGGCGCGGCCGATCGGGGAACGGGCGGTCGAGACGATGACGGCTTCGGGCATCTCACGGCTCCATTGGCGTACGAAGGTGGGCAGGGCCGCTTCGGAAGTTACCGGTACGTATGTCATCGGTCACCGGTGTCGGGGTGTGACACTGGCCGCACTTTCTAAGCGCTTGCTTGGGTGGTGTACCGGAGGCGCGTCGCCGGGTGCGGGCCGGTGGGGGCCGATCGCGCAGTTCCCCGCGCCCCTTTCGGGGCGCTGCAGTCGCGTCAGCTACATAGCTGCGGGCAGGCGTGCCGCAGGGCGGCACGGGTGGGCGCGGCGGCACCCTGCCAGCGCCGGTAAGCGTCCCCACCCCCGGCCCCGGCCCACCCCACCGTCCCCCTACTCGGTCGTACCGGCCCTCGACCTCGCCTCCTCGGAAGCCGAGTCGGGTGGCAGGGTGGGCGGTTCCACGTGCTGGCGCCGCCGGCGTTTCAGCAGGGCCCACGGTCCCCGCGGCCCCGTCGGCATCGCCGCCGTGACCTCCGTGCCTGCCTCGGCCGCCGCCTCCGCCGCGGCCCGCGCGACCGGCAGGAAACCCTCGCGGCGGGTGACGTCGGGGCGTTCCTCCTCCGCAGGCCAGAGGCCCAGCGCCGCGCAGACCGTCGGCAGCACCGCCATCGCCGCCGTGGCGTAGCCCTCCGCAGAGGGATGGAAGTTGTCGGGGCCGAACAGCTCGCGCGGGTTGGCCGCGAACTCCGGGCCGAGCAGGTCGCCCAGCGACACCGTGCGGCCGCCCTGCTCCACCGTGCCGATCGTCTGGGCCGCCGCCAGCTGCCGGGAGGCCCGCCGGGCCAGCCAGCGCAACGGCTGCCGCACCGGCTCGATCGTGCCCAGGTCGGGACAGGTGCCGACCACCACCTCGGCCCCCGCCGTACGCAGCCGCCGGACGGCCGCCGAGAGGTGACGGACCGAGCGGGTCGGCGGCATGCGGCGGGTGACGTCGTTGGCGCCGATCATGATGACGCAGACGTCGGGGATGGGCGAGCCCGTACCCAGCACGAGGGCGACCTGGCGGTCCAGGTCGTCGGACTGGGCACCGGGAAGGGCCACGTTGCTGAGCTCCACCGGGCGTTCCGCGACCGCGGCGAGCCCGGACGCCAGCAGCGCGCCCGGTGTCTGGGCGGCGCGGTGCACGCCCTGCCCGGCGGCCGTGGAGTCGCCGAGCATGGTCAGGCGGATGGGCGGCTCACCGCAGGCGTCGTATCCGACGCCGTAGCGGCCGTCCGCCGGCGGCACCCGGCCGCCACTGTTGCCGTTGTGCACCGCCGTCCTGGCCATCCGCACCTCGGCCAGCACCAGGCCCACCGCGGCCGCGCCGACCAGCCCGACCCCGCCGCCGCCGTACGCCGCCCCGGCCGCGATCCGCCGGGCCACCCGCGCCCTCGACATGTTCGTCATGCGTCGCCGCCACCTCCTCGTTGCCGCACATCCACTCCTTGCCCCGTACAGCCCGTGCGTCAATCTCAACGGGGAGTGAACCTCCGGAACAGGGCCTTAGGCTGGCCACACCACTAGGACCACACCTTTTGCAAGCAACCGGAGACAACGGTGCGATTCCACGACTCGATGATCAGTCTCGTCGGCAACACCCCGCTGGTGAGACTCAACAGCGTCACCCAGGGCATCCAGGCCACCGTGCTCGCCAAGGTCGAGTACTTCAACCCGGGCGGGTCCGTGAAGGACCGCATCGCGCTGCGGATGATCGAGGCCGCGGAGAAGAGCGGGGAGCTGCAGCCCGGTGGCACGATCGTCGAGCCGACCAGCGGGAACACCGGGGTGGGGCTGGCGATCGTGGCCCAGCAGAAGGGGTACAAGTGCATCTTCGTGTGCCCCGACAAGGTGAGCACCGACAAGATCAACGTGCTGCGCGCGTACGGCGCCGAGGTGGTCGTCTGCCCGACCGCCGTCGACCCGGAGCACCCGGACTCGTACTACAACGTCTCCGACCGGCTGGTCCGCGAGACGCCCGGCGCCTGGAAGCCGGACCAGTACTCCAACCCCAACAACCCCCTCTCCCACTATCACTCGACCGGCCCCGAGCTGTGGGAGCAGACGGCGGGGAAGATCACCCACTTCGTGGCGGGCGTGGGCACCGGCGGGACCATCTCCGGTACCGGGCGCTACCTGAAGGACGCCAGTGAGGGCCGGGTGCAGGTCGTCGGCGCCGACCCGGAGGGCTCCGTGTACTCCGGCGGCTCCGGGCGGCCGTACCTGGTCGAGGGTGTGGGTGAGGACTTCTGGCCCACCGCCTACGACCGGACCGTCGCCGACGAGATCGTCGCCGTGTCGGACAAGGACTCCTTCCAGATGACCCGGCGCCTCGCCAAGGAGGAGGGCCTGCTGGTCGGCGGCTCCTGCGGGATGGCGGTCGTGGCCGCGCTGCGGGTGGCGGAGCGGCTCGGCCCGGACGACGTGGTCGTGGTCCTTCTCCCGGACAGCGGCCGTGGGTACCTGAGCAAGATCTTCAACGACGAGTGGATGGCCGACTACGGCTTCCTGGAGGACGAGGGCCCGAGCGCCCGCGTCGGCGACGTGCTCAGCGACAAGGCCGGAGCCACCATCCCGTCCCTCGTCCACATGCACCCGGACGAGACCGTCGGACAGGCCATCGAGGTGCTGCGCGAGTACGGCGTCTCGCAGATGCCCGTCGTCAAGCCGGGCGCCGGCCACCCGGACGTGATGGCCGCCGAGGTCGTCGGCTCGGTCGTCGAACGCGAGCTGCTCGACGCGCTGTTCAACAAGCGGGCCTCCCTGGAGGACCCGCTGGAGAAGCACATGTGCGCCCCGCTGCCCCAGGTCGGCTCCGGCGAGCCGGTCGGGGACCTGATGACGGTGCTGGGCGCGGCCGACGCCGCGATCGTCCTCGTCGAGGGCAAGCCCACCGGCGTGGTCAGCCGACAGGACCTGCTGGCCTTTCTCGCCAAGGGCGGCAAGCAGTAGCGAACGTCCGGTGAACGGCCCGTGACCCGGGGGAACTTGCTGTTTCCTATCCGAGTGGTGGACTTCGCGGAAGTGGTACGAGCGTGTCACGTGCGCGCAGCACCCGCTTAACACGGGTCCGGCAGATTAGTGGGTGTCGGCAGGGCGGGAGCGGCTCCCCGCCCCGGCCGACACCGAACGTCCAAGGACCTCCGGAGCGGCTCCCGGACCTCCATGGACGCCTGGACGCGCAAGCCCGGCCCTGACCCGGCTGCCGTCCCTCGCGGGGACCGCCGTCGTCCCGCCCCCCGGTAACGGGGGTGCGGCGGTCCCCGCGCATTACTTTTCCCGGGCTTTCCCGGACTTCCCGGTTCTCACGTCTCCCGGCTCATGCCGTCGTCGCCCAGCTCCCCAGCAGCGCCAGTCGTTCCGCCGTCTCCGAGCCCGGCTCGGGGGTGTACGCCACGATCGTCTGGTCCGGGTCCGTCGGGACCGTGAGGGTTTCGTAGGGGAGGGTGAGCAGGCCCGCCACCGGGTGCTGGATGCGTTTCGTGCCGTACGCGCACTCCTTGACCTCGTGGTCCGCCCACAGCCGGCGGAAGTCCGCGCTCTTCAGCGAGAGTTCGCCGACCAGCGAGGCCATGCGGGGGTCGTCGGGGTGGTGGCCTGCGTCGATGCGCAGGTTGGCGACGGTCTGGGCGGCGACGGCGGCCCAGTCGGGGTAGAAACCCGCGGCGGCCGGGTCGAGGAAGACCTGGCGCGGGATGTTCCGCTCGGCCGGGGCCAGGGCGCTGAAGCCGTTCACCGAGTCGCCGAGCGCGTTCCAGGCCAGGACGTCCATCCTGCGGCCCAGTACGAACGCGGGCGTCCGCTCCATGCCGTCCAGCAGCAGCTGTACGCCGGGGCGGACGCGGGGACGGGCCGGGCGCGCGGTGTTGCCCTTCTTGTGCGGCCGGGCGACCGTCAGCAGGTACGCGTGCTCGGTCTCGTCCAGGCGCAGGACACGGGCGATCGCGTCGAGCACCGCGTCAGAGACACTCGGGCCTCTGCCCTGTTCCAGACGGATGTAGTAGTCGACGCTCACCCCCGCCAGTTGCGCCACCTCCTCGCGGCGCAGGCCCGGTACGCGGCGCCGGCCGTACGAGGGCAGCCCCACCTCCTCGGGCTGGATGCGGGCACGGCGCGAGCGCAGGAAGTCTCCGAGTTCCCCGTCCATGGGTTCGATCGTAGGGGAGTCGCGTTCTTCCAACCTGGTTCTGCCAGACCCAGGAAAAGGTCAGCCCTGGGTAGGCCGCCCGGCCCCGGCGAGTGTGGAGACACGCCACCGGGGCAGGCCCGGCGGCACTCACCAGGGAGTACCTCATGTCGTACGACAACCTGACCGGCCGTACCGCCGTCGTCACCGGTGCCGCCAGCGGGATCGGGGCGGCCGTCGCCCTGCGGCTCGCGGAGTCGGGCGCCCGGGTGGCGCTGCTCGCCCGGCGCGCGGACCGGCTGGAGACGGTGGTGGCGAAGATCCGGGCGAACGGCGGGGAGGCCCTCGCCGTGGTCGCGGACGTCACCGACGACGCGTCCGTCCAGGCGGCGGCCGACGCCGTGCACGCGGCCTACGGGAGCGTCGACCTCGTCGTCAACAACGCCGGCGTCATGCTGCCCAACCCCGTCGACGACGGCCGTATCGACGAGTGGCAGCGCATGCTCGACACCAACGTGACCGGTGTGCTGCGGGTGCTGCGGGCCTTCACCGGGGACCTGGTGGCGGCCGCGGCCGAGGGCCGGACCGCCGACCTCGTCAACGTGTCGTCCATCGGCGCGCACGTCGTCTTCCCGACCTTCGCGGTGTACGGCGCCACCAAGGCCGCCGTCACCTTCCTCTCGCAGTCCCTGCGCACCGAGTTCGGGCCGCGTGACGTGCGGGTCACCAACGTCGAGCCGGGGCTGACGGACACCGAACTCGGCACCCACATCGACGGCGAGGAGCTGCGCGAGCAGGTGGCGGGCATGTTCGACGGGATGGGGGCGCTGGCCGCCGAGGACCTCGCCGACCTGGTCGGCTATGTGGCGAGCCGCCCCCGGAACGTCAACCTGCGGCAGGTCGTCGTCCAGCCGACCCGGCAGGTGTGACCCGGCCCGGCCCCGGCCCCGGCCCCGGGTCAGTCCTCGTGGCCGTGGTCGCCCCGGCGGAACAGGCCGGGATTGAGGCGGACGGCCTGGGCCATGTTGACGCCGACGATGCCCACCCAGGCGGTCACCAGACCGGGCAGGTGGGCGATGCCGCCGCCGATCGCCGACAGCGGGATCGCCAGCACCAGCGAGACGATCCCGAAGCCGAAGCGCTCGCCCCACGAGTCGGTGCCGCCGCCCCTGGCGCCACGAGCCCCCCGGGCGACCTGCATCTGCTGCTCGGCGAGGCTCCTGCGCAGCCGACGCTCGACGGCGCCGTCGATGCGCTGGTCGATCTTCTCGACGAAGGAGTCGGCCAGTTCCGACTCGTACTCGGGCCCCAGCTCCCTGCGGGCGTGCAGGGTCGCGTCGAGTTCCTTCTTCAGGTCGGTGTCACGCGCGTCCGTCATGGCGTCCACGGTAGGGATCCGGGGCGTGCGCCGCACTGGGGCAATCCCCCGCATCCGGCGGGGGGTCCGCCCTCAGGGCAGCAGCGACACCAGCCTGCTGCCGGCGTCGAACCGGGCCGCGACCACCGACGCCCCCGCGAACCCGGGGTCCGCGCGGATCGCGTCCCGTGCCCACACCGTCTGGGCCCGCATGGTGTGTTCGGCCCAGTCGCCGGGCAGCGCCCTGGTGCGCAGGGCGGCCGGTGCGATCTCCCTGGCGAGGAGTTCCAGGTGAGCGGGGACGGGCGCGCCGGTGCGCAGCCGGGCGAGGGTGGCGGCCACGGCTCCGCACCCTTCGTGGCCCAGCACCACGACCAGCGGGACGCGCAGTTCCTGCACGCCGTACTGGAGCGAACCGAGCACCGCCTCGTCCAGCACCTGCCCGGCCGTCCTTATGCTCAGCAGGTCGCCGAGGCCCTGGTCGAAGACCAGTTCCGGGGCGGCTTCGGAGTCGACGCAGCCGAGCACCACCGCGAACGGGCGCGGTGCGGCGGCCGCCCGGCTCCGGCGGGCGTGGCCGGTGGCGTACCGCCGGTTGCCCTGGAGCAGTTCGTCGAGGGCGGCGCTCGCCGAGGCGGGCCCGACGGCCGCCGACGAGAGGGCGACGGCCGGCGCGCCGACGGCGGTGGCCGTCGGAAGGGCCCTGGGGTTCGAGGCCATGACGCTTCCTCAGGTGCTGGCGCTGATGGTTCTCATCACTGTACGCGGCGGAAGCGTTACCCTCGGTGTCGGTTTAACGGCTCTTGGCCGGATCATCGCCCGCGCGATACCGATGCGGTGGCGGGCGATCGATGGACGGGCGGTCAGGTCAGCCCGTGCTGTTTCGCGTAGGCGGCCGCCACGTCCTCCGGGTCCTTCTTGTCGTTGTCCACCTGGCTGTTGAGCTGGGTGAGCTGGTCGGTGGTGAGGACGTTGCCCAGCCGGGCGAGGGCCTTGCGGACGGTGTCGTCGGCCTTGCGGTCGGCGATCAGCGGGACGATGTGCTGGCTGGGGATCAGGTTCTTGGGGTCGGTCAGCACCACCCAGCCGTTCGCCGCGATGTCGGTGTCGGTGGTGAACAGGTTCGCCACGTCCACGTCGCCCTTCTTCAGCGCGCCCTTGACCAGCGGCCCGTCCGAGTCGAGCGACTTGAACTCCTTGAACTCGACGCCGTACACCTCCTGGAGGCCGACGGCGCCCACCCGGCGCTTCTTCACCTCGGGCGCGGCCCCGATGACCAGCTTGCCGTTCTGCTTGGCCAGGTCGGCGAGCGAGGTCAGGCCGTACTTCTGCGCGGTCGCCCGGGTGACGACGAAGCAGTCGGAGTCGGCGGCCTGCCCGTACGGCAGCACCTGGAGGCCGGCGGGCAGCGCCAGGGTGAGCGCGTTCTGCATGGTGCCCGGCTCGGCCGAGGCGTCCTTGGGGGCGAGGTAGTTGAGGAGGGCGCCCTGGTACTCGGGCAGCAGGTCGATGTCGCCGGCCTTGAGCGCGGGGATCACGATCTCGCGGGTGCCGAGGTTCGGGCGGACCTTCACCTTGACGCCGGCCTTCTGGAGCACGGCCGCGTAGAGGTAGCCGAGCACCTGGTTCTCGGTGAAGTTGGCGGTGCCGATGGTGATCCCGCTCTTGCTGGAGCCGCCGCCGGCGGTCGAGCCGCTGCTCTCGTCCAGGGAGGTGATGCCGCCGGAGCAGGCGGCGAGGGCGGGGACGGATCCGGCGGCGAGCAGGCCACCGAGGAGGGTGCGACGGTTCATCTTCGGGTTCCCTAGGCAGTGCGGTGGCGGAAGAGGAAGCGCTGGAGGGTGCTCAGGAGCAGGTCGAGGACGACGGCGACGACCGCGACAAGGACCGCGCCGCCGAGCACCTGGACGAGGTCGCGCTGGGCGAGTCCGTCGAAGACGTAGCGGCCGAGGCCGCCGAAGGAGACGTACGCGGCGATGGTGGCCGTGGCCACGACCTGGATGAGCGCGAGGCGCAGCCCCGTCATGATCAGGGGGAGCGCGAGCGGCAGTTCGACCTGGAAGAGGACCTGGTGGCCGCGCATGCCCTGGCCGCGGGCCGCGTCCTTCACGTCCGGGTCGACGGCGGTCATGCCCGCGTAGGTGTTGGTGACGATCGCCGGGACCGCGAGGGCGACCAGCGCCACGTACACCGGCAGCATCGACAGGCCGCCGGCCAGGAAGACCAGCACCACCAGGCCGACGGTCGGCAGCGCGCGTCCGAAGGACGCCAGGTTGATGGCGACGAACGCCCCCTTGCCGGTGTGCCCGATCAACAGGCCCAGCGGGAGGCCGATCGCGGCGGCGATGAGGGTGGCGAGCAGCGAGTACTGGAGGTGCTCGCCGAGCCGGTGGGCGATGCCGTCGGAGCCGGCCCACTGGGAGCCGCTGGTCAGCCAGGTGCCGAGGTTCTTGAAGAGTTCGAACATGTCAGGCTCGCCTCCGCCGCCACGGGGTCAGTACGTACTGGAGGGCCACCAGCAGGGCGTCCGCGACGACCGCGAGCAGGATCGTGAGGACCACGCCCACGATCACCGGGGTCGGGAAGTCGCGCTGGAAGCCGTCGGTGAAGAGCTGGCCGAGGCCGCCGTCGCCGATGTAGGTGGCGACGCTCACCAGCGAGATGGACATGACCGTGGCGATCCGCACGCCCGCCATGATCACGGGGAGGGCCAGCGGGAGTTCGACGGTGAGGAGCGTGCGCAGCGGGCGGGTGCCCATCGCCTTCGCCGCCTCCTTGGTCTTCGCGGGGACCGAGTCCAGCCCCTCGACCGTGTTCCTGAGCAGCACGACCAGCGTGTAGACGGTCAGGCCGATGACGGTCGTGGTCCGGGTCAGGCCGCTGATCGGGAGCAGCAGCACGAAGATCGCGATCGACGGGATCGTGAAGAGCACGTTGGAGAGGCCGAGCAGGAAGCCGCGCAGCGGGCGGACCCGGTGGGCGACCACCGCGAGCGGCAGCGAGATCAGCAGGCCGAAGAAGACGGCGGTCATCGCGGCCTGGAGATGGGAGAGGGTGAGGCTGGTGAGGTCGTCGGTGTGGTCGCCGATCCACGACCAGTCGATGGTCATGCCGCCACCTCCCGGGCCGCGCTGTGCGCCTGACCGGCGTGGACGTGGATGTCGTCGCGGGACGAGACACCGGTGAGGACGCCGTCCGCGTCGACCCGGGCGACCAGCCCGGCCGGGGAGGCGATCGACTCGTTCAGCGCCGCGAGCAGCGAGTCGCCGTCCTTGAGCGGCCGTACGGGGAGTTCGGCGTCGTCCTTCGAGGCCCAGTGCAGGGGCTTGCCCGCGGCGTCGAGGACGAGGGTCCAGTCGCCGCCTCGGGGTGCCGGGCCCTGCGGGACGCCGGCCAGGGTCTCCAGCGAGAGCAGCTTCAGGCCGCGCTCGGCGCCGAGGAAGTCGGCCACGAAGTCGTCGGCCGGGCGGGCCAGCAGTTCGGCGGGCGGGGCGATCTGGACCAGGTGGCCGCCGGTGCGGAAGATCGCGATCCGGTCGCCGAGCCGGACGGCCTCGTCGACGTCGTGCGTGACGAAGACGATGGTCTTGTTCAACTCCTTCTGGAGCCGGAGCAGTTCGTCCTGGAGCTGGGTGCGGACCACCGGGTCGACGGCGCCGAACGGCTCGTCCATCAGCAGCACCGGCGGGTCGGCGGCGAGCGCGCGGGCCACGCCGACGCGCTGCTGCTGTCCTCCGGAGAGCTGGTGCGGGTAGCGCTTGCCGGCGTCGGCGGCGAGGCCGACGGTCTCCAGGAGTTCGGCGGCGCGGGCGCGGGCCTTCTTCCGGTTCCAGCCGAGCAGCAGCGGGACGGTGGCGATGTTGTCCAGCACCGTGCGGTGCGGGAAGAGGCCGGCCTGCTGGATGACGTACCCGATGGACCGGCGCAGTTCGGCGGCGTCCTGCTGGGTGACGTCCTTGCCGTTCACCTTGATCGTGCCGGAGGTCGGCTCGACCATCCGATTGATCATCCTGAGGGTGGTGGTCTTGCCGCACCCGGAGGAGCCGACCAGGACGGTGACCCCGCCCTCCGGCATCTCCAGGGAGAGATCGTGGACTGCTGTCGTGCCGTTGGGGAAGCGCTTGTGGACCGCGTCGAACTGGATCATGAGATGTCCCTTGCCCGGCTGTATAACGTCATGCAGAGTTCTCGTTAGGTGAATAGGTTGTCAACGGTCTCGCGTTAATCCGAGGTAACGGATGACCGCAACGCATGATCGAGTGTCCGGATTGAGGGGAGTTTGGGCGTGATGTCTTCTCGTATCGTGGACGCTCCCGGAACAATGCATTCCGGCCTGGTGGTCCTCGACGGCATCGGCATGGGTGTCGAGGACGTCGTACGCCTCGCCGACGGCGCCGCCCGCCCGGTACCGGGCACCGAGGCGATGCGCCGCGCGGAGGAGTCCTGGAACGCCGCCCGGCAGATCGCCGCGACCGGCCGCGTCTACGGCCGCTCCACCGGCGTCGGCGCCAACCGGAACGAGGCCGTGCCCACCGAGGCCGCCGCCGGCCACGGACTGCGGCTGCTGCGCAGCCACGCCGGCGCGATCGGCGACGAACTCCCCGCCCGGCAGGTCCGCGCGATGCTCGCGGTCCGCGCCAACCAGCTGCTGGCGGGCGGCGCGGGGCTGCGGCCGAGTGTGGTCACCGCCCTGTGCGAGGCGCTGGAGTCCGGCGCGTACCCGGCCGTCAACGAGTTCGGCTCGGTCGGCACCGGGGACATCGCGGCCCTCGCCCAGGTGGGCCTCGCCCTGGTGGGGGAGCACCCCTGGCGGGGCGCCGGGGCACCGGAGCCCCAGCCGCTGGACAACAACGACGCCCTCGCCCTGATCAGCAGCAACGCCCTCACCCTCGGCCAGTCGGCGCTCGCCCTGCACGAGCTGCGCGGGCTGATCGAGGCCACCCAGGTGGTGGCGGCCCTGTCACTGCTCGCCGTCGACGGCTCCCACGAGGCGTTCGCGGCACCCGTGCACGCGGCCCGCCCGCACCGCGGCAGCGTCGAGGCCGCCCGCCGGATGCGGGAGCTGATCGGCGCCGCCGACCGGCCGACCCCACCGCTCGGCCGGATCCAGGACCCCTACGGCTTCCGCTGCCTGCCCCAGATCCACGGCCCCGCCCATGACGCGGCCGACGCCTTGGAGGGGGTGCTGGCGATCGAGATCAACGCGGCCGCCGAGAACCCCCTGATCTCCGTCGAGGACCTGGCCGCCTACCACCACGGCGGCTTCTACCAGGCCCAACTCGCCCTCGCCCTGGACCACTTCCGGCTCGCCGTCACCCAGGTCGCCCGGCTGTCCACCTCCCGCCTCTCCTCCCTGAACGAGCCCGCCTTCACCCGGCTGCGCCCCTTCCTCGCCGACCAGGAGCCCGCCTCCTCCGGCGTGATGATCCTGGAGTACGCCGCCGGCGCCGCCCTCGGCGACCTGCGCGCCTTCTCCGCACCCGCCTCCCTCGGGCACGCTGTACTCTCCCGAGGCGTCGAGGAGCAGGCCAGTTTCGCCTCGCTCGCCGCCCGTCAAACGCTGCGCGCCTGCCGTGCGTACCGTCTGGTGGTCGGCTGCGAACTCGTCGCCGCCGTACGGGCGCTGCGCCAGCGCGACCTGAGGCCCGAACCCGGGCTCGGGGCGGGCAGGGCGCTGGAGCTCGCCGAGGCGGTGCTCGACGCGGAGGTGGCCGACCGGCCGCTGACGGACGACGTGACGGAGGCGGCCGGGCTGCTCGACCGGTTCACGGACATCTGGAGGGGGAGCACGTCATGAACGTGACCGACAGCCCTGCGACTCGCTTGCAGGCGCTCTTCGAGGGGCACCGGCTCACGCCGACCCAGCGGCGCATCGCGCACAGCATGGTGCGGCGCGCCGCCGACGTGCCCTTCCTGTCCAGCGTGGAGCTGGCCGAGCTGGCCGGGGTCAGCCAGCCCTCCGTCACCCGCTTCGCGGTGGCCCTCGGCTTCGACGGCTACCCGGCGCTGCGCAAGCACCTGCGCGAGGTCGTGCCCCCCGAGCAGGCGGCCGGCTCCGGTTCGTACAACGAGTACCAGCAGGCCGTCGAGGCCGAGATCGAGAACCTCCGGCACCTCGCCGAGGTGCTCGCCGACCCGCGCCCGGTGCAGCAGGCGGGACGGCTGCTGGCCGCCTCCCGGCCGCTGCCGGTGCTCGGGCTGCGCGCGGCCGCCTCGCAGGCGTACGGCTTCGCCTACTTCGCCGCCAAGGTCCACCCGGACGTCCGGCTGCTCAACGAGGGCGGCACGATGATCCACGACCGCATCGACGCGGCCGTCCTCGCCGGTGCCTCGGCCCTGCTGTGCTTCGCGCTGCCCCGGCATCCCCGCGAGGTCGTGGACACCCTCGGCTATGCCAAGGAGGCCGGGCTGACCGTGGTCACCGTCGCCGACTCCGCCTTCGCGCCCGTCGCCAAGGTCTCCGACCTGCTGCTGCCGGCCGCCGTCGGCACCGGGCTCGCCTTCGACACGGCCTGTGCGCCGATGCTGCTCGGCCGGGTGCTCCTGGAGGCGATGTGCGACGACCTGCCGGACGCGCAGGCCCGCCTGGAGGAGTTCGACACCCGGGCGGCGGCACGGGGACTGTTCGTGGAGTGAGCCTTCACCACATGGTTCTTTAAGGCTCGTCTCACGTTCGCTGGTTAGCGTCCCGCCATACGGACTGGGCCGAGACCGGCGAGGAGGCTGCGGACATGGCGCGTGCGGGACGAGAGGGACGAGGCGGACAGGGCCTGGCCCGGGTGGCCGTGGTCGTACGGGCCGGGGCCGCGCCGCTGTGGTGGTCCGGGGTGTTCGCCGCCGGCGTCGGGGTGCTGCCCCCGGGGACCACCGGACGGCGGATCGGGGTGCTGGCCGGGGCCGCGCTGTTCATCATCGGCGCCGCCGTCGTGGCGCTCACCCGCCGCAAGCGGTACACCGCGCTGGTGCGCGGTGCCGCCCGGGCCGGCAAGCACGACGTCCTCCAGGACCGTGCGGTCACCGTGCGGAACTGGCGCCGCGGGCACCGCTGGTGGCTGCTGCTGGCCTTCGCCGTGGCACTCGGCTCCGCCTTCGCGATGCCCGCGGCGGGCGGCATGCTGCTCGCCGGGACCGGCACCGGGCTGCGGCTGAAGGCGGCCTGGCTGGGCCGCCGGGAGAAGGCCGGCGAACAGCTGCTGTGGCTGCGCGTCGACTGGCTCGACAAGCGCGGCGGCCGCCCGGCGGGCAAGGACGTCAGGGCGTACCGCGGTACCGGCATCGCGGCGGGCGACGCGGCCCCGGGCGGAGCACGCCGCCGCACCGCGGCGCTGGTCTGAGGTCCGGTCAGACCTCCAGGTCCTCCTCGATCTTCTTCAGCTGGTGCCGGGCCATCGCCAGGTTGGCGCGGGCCTGGTCGAGCACCAGGTAGAGGAAGAGGCCGTTGCCGCCCCGGCCCTTGAGCAGCCGGATCAGGTGGTACTGGTTGGAGAGCGTGATCAGGATGTCCTCGATGTCGCCCTTGAGGCCGAGGTGCTCCATGGTGCGCATCTTGGCGCGGATCACGTCGGTGTTCCCGGCCGCGGCCACGTTCAGGTCGAAGGTCTTGCTGCCGCCCATCGTGCCCAGCGCCATCCCGCTGGTGTAGTCGACGAGCGCGACGCCGGTCGCGCCCTCGATGGAGGTGAGGCACTCTTTCAGGGCGGTTTCGGTGTTGGCCATGACTTTCTGGTTCCTTTCAACTGTCGGTTGCGGTGCGCGCGTCGGTGGTGGTGCTGGTGCGTGGCGTGCGCGTGGTTCTGGTCCGTGTGGCTGCGCTGCGGGCCGGGCGCAGCGCCTTGGCGGCGGCCTCGGCGGCGTCGACCACCTCGCCGATCCGGGCGGCGGCCCGGCGGCCCTCCAGGTGGAGCCGGCCGACGTTCACCCGGTCCTCGGCGAGCAGGGTGAGCACGGCGCTGTGACCGGCGGCATAGGTGGCGACATAGCCGTCCTCGCCGCGCACCAGCAGCTCCCTGAGCTCGCCCTTGCCGGTGGCGTCGGAGACCCGGACGGCGACGCCGAGCTCGGCCGCGGTGAGCGCGGCGAGCCCCTCCGGGTCGACCCCCGGGCAGTCGTGGGCGACGACCAGGCCGTCGACGCCGGCCGCGAGGGCCCCGGTGAGCTGGGGCATCCGGGTGCGTAACCGGCGCAGTTCGTCGAGGACGGCCTCTCTGTCGGAGCTGCCGGGTTCTGCCGCCATCAGCTGTCTCCTCTCGGCGGGGCGGTGCCGTTCAAAGGGCCTCCAGCGCATCCCTGAGCCTCTTCAGCAGCGCGATGTCGGGGTCGGTGACCGGGGGAAGCGGGGGCGGGGCGGTCGGGGTGTTCCTCGGGGCGAGGAGTCCGGCCGCCGCCAGCCGCCGTATGTCCACCAGCGTGTGGAAGGCCGGCCGGCCCAGCTCCCGGGCGATCCGGGTGGCGGTGCGGACACCGTCCACCCGGTCCAGGACCGCCCGCTGCCGGGGGGTGACCGGCGGCGGTGCGACCGGGTCGGCGCGGATCAGCGGGGCGACGTCCGCCGACGGGTCGGGCCAGATGCGGTGCAGCAGCTCGCGGCGGCGCAGGGTCTCGCGCTCCAGGTCCGTGACGGGCACGGCGTGCAGCGGGCCGGCGGCGGCCGTGGTGCCGTAGCGGAACCGGCCCGGGGTGCTGCTCGGCGCCAGCGCGAAGTACCCGGCGTCGTAGAGGGCGCCGAGCCGGCACAGCTCCAGGGCGCCCCGCGGGAGCAGGCCGGCGGCGAGCAGCCGGTGGACGGCCGCGGGTATGTCGTCGGTCCAGGGCCAGGCCGCCGCGTCGAGCGTGCCGTGGGCCGTGAGGAGCACGTCGAGGCCTGGGGCGAGCGGGCTCTCGGCGTGCACCACGCGGCCCTCGGCCAGGTGCAGGGTGCCGTGCTCGCGGACCAGGACACCCGTGGCCCGCTCCTCGGCGAGGCGTATCAGCATCGGTGACAGCGCCCCGGGCACTCTCTCGTGCAGGGCCGCACGGTCCCGGACCGGCAGCGGCGGCGGCGTTTCGACCACGGTCATCCCAGCACCAGCCGCTCGGCCATCTCGCCGAGCCGGATCCGGGCGAGGGCGAGATTGCCGTCCTCGCGGGCCAGCCACAGATGCAGGAACACGGTGGCGTCGAAGGACGTGACCACGAACCGCAGCAGGTGGTAGCTGTCCCGGTTGCTGACGATCAGGTCCTCCACCGGAGGGCTCAGATCGGCGTCGTCCTCCGTGCTGAACGCCCCGTGCTCGGCGGCCAGCCGGGCCAGCTCGGCGGCCTCCGCGGCGGTGGTCTCGTGGTCACCGCCGGGTGCGTCCCCGACCGTGCCGAGGGCCAGCCCGCTGGTCCAGTCGACCAATGCGGCGCCCCGGGCCCCGGGCAGCCGCATCGCTTCCAGTAAGCACTCGTCGATTCCGGGCACCGTGGCTCCCCTCCCGCCGCGCGAATCTCCGGTTGAGTGACGCAGACACTACGCAACGTGCGCGGGGAGGGGTGAGTCGTTTGGCATTTTCCAGTGGAACATGCGCCCGGCAGACTAGTGTTGGTCAACTGGCCTGCTTTTCACACCAGTTGATCTCTGTTGTCCGAGGTGTCTCAACGGCTTCCGGTTGCACGCAGGGTGGTGAGTGCGTCCGCGTGCGCCCCTCCGGATTCGGCCACGACCTCGGCGACCGTCTGCGGCTCCCGTACGACGGCGAACGCCACGCCCCCGCCGCCGTCCGGAGCGAAGCCGTAAACCCCGGGGCGGGCAAGGGAGTTGTAGGAGTAGTGACTGCCGAAGTAGTACGCCCCGGTGTCCAGCGCGGCCGCCAGGTCCCCCTGCTCCAGCGGGGGCAGCGCGCGCCCCTCGGCGAGCAGGTCGCCCGCGAAACAGGCCGGCCCCGCCACGTCCTGCACCACCGGGACCCCTTGCTTGGGCCGCCCCTTCGCGTCGTACGCGGCGATCCTGAGCGGCCACGCCCCCGGCACGTACACCGTGCGCGGCGCCACCTGCACCCCCGCGTGCGTCACCGCGATCCGCCGCCCGCCGGAGCTCTTCGCGTACTCCACCCGGGCCACCACCGTGCCGTGCCGGGCCAGCAGCGACCGCCCGAACTCCGTCACCAGCCCGTACCGCCCGTCGAACAGCCCCGGCACCGCCTCCGCCAGCAGCCGCGCGTACTGCGCGTACGTCGGCTCCGTCGCCTCCGAGGCGAAGTTGACCGAAAGCCCGCCACCGATGTCGAGGGTGTCGACCTGCTGCCGCCCGGCATGCGCGTTGATCTCCTCGGCCAGCGCGTACGTCTCCGCCACGCCCCGCACCAGCAGCGGCAACGGGATCCCCTGCGACCCGATGTGCGCGTGCAGCCGCGTCAGCCACGGCCGCTCCGCGAACGCCTGCACGACCCACTCCCGGGCCCCCTCGTCCCGCAGCCCCACCCCGAACTTCGAGGTCGCCGTCGCGGTGGAGGTGGCCCCGATCGACCCGGCCCCGATCTGCGGGTTCACCCGGATCCCGAGCGCCGGGGAGACGGCGCCGCTCGCGTTCACGAGGGCATCGAGGCGCCGGAGCTCCTGCGGGTTGTCCGCGTTCACGGCCACACCCAGCGCCAGCGCCTCGCGCAGCTCCGCCGCCGTCTTCGCGGGCGCGTCGAACACGATCCGCTCCGCCGGCATCCCGGCCGCCCGCGCCAGCGCCAGCTCGCCCGCGCTGGCCACCTCGGCGCCGAGGCCGGCCTCGGCCAGCAGCCGCACCACCGGGACCAGCGGGTTCGCCTTCACCGCGAAGGCGTGCAGGATCGCGGTGCCGGGCGCCGCGACCGCATCGAACGCCCGGCGCAGCGCCACGGCGGACGTGTGGATGCCCTGCACGTCCAGCAGGCCTACGATCGGCGCGTCCGGCCCCAGCAGCCCCTGCTCCACCGCCGCCCGCACGGCGTCGTCCCGCCGCCCGACCCGCTCGCCGTCGTCCTCGCTTCCGTCCCCGTATCCGTCCATGACGCCCCCCGACATGTCATCGTCCGCACCCTTAAGGCCCATAAGTCCAGCGAAACATCCGGGACGCGGCCGCGCTGGCGGACCGAACGTATTGACTAGTTCTATTCAGCGAGCCAGGATGTGAATAACCGCAGGAATACTTCGCTGGCCGTTGATCCCTGATCCGCTAGGAGGCAGACCATGTCAGGACCCCGCCCCGTACGAGCGCCGCGCGGTACGGAACTGAGCGCCCTGGGATGGCAGCAGGAAGCCGCCCTGCGGATGCTGCAGAACAACCTGGACCCCGAGGTCGCCGAGCACCCCGACAAGCTCGTCGTCTACGGCGGCACCGGCAAGGCCGCCCGCGACTGGCGCTCCTTCGACGCGATGGTCCGCACCCTGCGCACCCTCAAGCAGGACGAGACCATGCTGGTCCAGTCCGGCCGCCCGGTCGGCGTCATGCAGACCCACGAGTGGGCCCCCCGCGTCCTCATCGCCAACTCCAACCTCGTCGGCGACTGGGCCAACTGGGAGGAGTTCCGCCGTCTGGAGGCCCTCGGCCTGACCATGTACGGCCAGATGACCGCCGGCTCCTGGATCTACATCGGCACCCAGGGCATCCTCCAGGGCACCTACGAGACCTTCGCCGCCGTCGCCGCGAAGAAGTTCAACGGCACCCTCGCCGGGACCATCACCCTCACCGCCGGCCTCGGCGGCATGGGCGGCGCCCAGCCCCTCGCCGTGACCATGAACGACGGCGTCGCGATCTGTATCGACTGCGACCCGCGCGCCATCGAGCGCCGCATCGAGCACCGCTACCTCGACGTCAGGGCCGACTCCCTCGACCACGCCCTCCAGCTGGCGACCGAGGCCCGCGACGCCCGCCGCCCGCTGTCCATCGGCGTCCTCGGCAACGCGGCCGACCTGGTGCCGCAGCTGCTCGCCATGAACGCCCCCATCGACATCGTCACCGACCAGACGTCGGCGCACGACCCGCTGTCGTACCTGCCGGTGGGCGTGGCCTTCGAGGACATGGCGGACGCCGCGGCCAAGGATCCGGCCGGGTTCACGACCCGTTCGCGTGAGTCGATGGCCAAGCACGTCGAGGCCATGGTCGGCTTCATGGACGCCGGCGCCGAGGTCTTCGACTACGGCAACTCCATCCGCGGCGAGGCACAGCTGGCCGGATACGAGCGGGCGTTCGCCTTCCCCGGCTTCGTCCCGGCCTACATCCGCCCCCTCTTCTGCGAGGGCAAGGGCCCCTTCCGCTGGGCCGCCCTGTCCGGAGAGGCCTCGGACATCGCCAAGACCGACAAGGCCATCCTCGACCTCTTCCCGGAGAACGAGTCCCTCGCCCGCTGGATCAAGATGGCCCAGGAGCGGGTCCACTTCCAAGGCCTGCCCGCGCGCATCTGCTGGCTCGGCTACGGCGAGCGGGACAAGGCCGGCGAGCGGTTCAACGACATGGTGGCGAGCGGCGAGCTGGCCGCTCCGCTGGCGATCGGCCGCGACCACCTCGACTGCGGCTCCGTGGCCTCCCCCTACCGCGAGACGGAGGCCATGCTGGACGGCTCCGACGCGATCGCCGACTGGCCGCTGCTGAACGCGATGGTCAACGTGGCGTCGGGAGCGTCCTGGGTCTCCATCCACCACGGCGGCGGGGTCGGCATGGGCCGGTCCATCCACGCCGGGCAGGTGACCGTCGCCGACGGTACGAAACTCGCCGGTGAGAAGATCCGCCGGGTGCTGACGAACGACCCCGGCATGGGTGTCATCCGGCACGTGGACGCCGGGTACGACATCGCGGAGTCGGTCGCCGACGAGCGGGGGGTCCGGGTGCCGATGCGCGAGGGTGGCGACGCGTGACGAAGAGCGGGGACTCTTCGGTGGGGGCCGAGCTTTCGTCGCCGGGTGCGGGTGCGGGTGCGCCCACCCGTTCCGCCCTGCGGAACGACTGCCCACAGCCTGTGCGGCCTGAGCAGTCTGTACGGAGCGCGGCCTCCTTCCACTCCATGTGGCGTGAGCTGCTTCCCGTCGGGCGGCACGCCGACTCCCGCGGCTACCGGCGGTTCGCCTGGACCGGGGCCGATGCCGAGTGCCGGGCCTGGTTCCAGGAGCAGGCCGAGGCGCGCGGGCTGGTGTACGAGGTCGACCGGAACGGGAACCAGTGGGCCTGGCTCGGGGACCCGGCGGCCGGGGACGCCGTCGTCACCGGGTCGCATCTGGACTCCGTGCCGGACGGCGGCGCCTTCGACGGCCCCCTCGGCGTCGTGTCGTCCCTCGCCGCGCTCGACGAACTCCGAGGGCGGGGAGCCGAGTTCACCCGGCCCCTCGCCATCGTCAACTTCGGCGACGAGGAGGGCGCCCGGTTCGGGCTCGCCTGTGTCGGGTCCCGGCTGACCGCGGGGCACCTCACCGTCGAGCAGGCCCACCGGCTCACCGACGGGGACGGCATCACGCTGCCGCAGGCCATGGCGGCCGCCGGCTACGACCCCGACGCCATCGGGCCCGACCCCGAGCGGCTCGCCCGCATCGGCGCCTTCGTCGAACTGCACGTCGAGCAGGGCCGGGCGCTGGACCTGTCCGGCGACCGGGTGGGCGTCGCCAGTGCCATCTGGCCGCACGGCCGCTGGCGGTTCGACTTCCGGGGCGAGGCCAACCACGCCGGCACGACGCGGCTGGTGGACCGGCGCGACCCCATGCTGTCGTACGCCGAGACCGTGCTCGCCGCCCGCCGCGAGGCCGAACTCGCCGGTGCCGTCGCCACCTTCGGCAAGATCGCCGTCGAGCCGAACGGCGTCAACGCCATCCCCTCCCTGGTGCGCGGCTGGCTCGACTCCCGCGCCGCCGACCAGGCCACCCTCGACACCGTCGTCGGCGGCATCGAGAAGGCCGCCCGGGAGTACGCGGAGGCGCACGGCATCGACCTCGACGTCGTCCGGGAGTCCTTCACACCGGTCGTGGAGTTCGACCACGCCCTGCGGGACGAGCTGGGCCGCATCCTCGGCCGGGACACCGGTCTGACCGTGCCCGTCCTGGGCACCGGTGCCGGACACGACGCCGGGATCCTCTCGGGGAGCATCCCGACCGCCATGCTGTTCGTGCGCAACCCCACCGGCGTCTCGCACTCCCCGGCCGAGTTCGCGGCCGAGGACGACTGCGTGGCCGGGGTGAGCGCACTCGCCGACGTACTGGAAGGGCTGGCCTGCGCGTGACGACACGGACGACGTACTGGTTGGAGTACGCCTGGCTGGACACGCACGTCGAGCCGGGCGTCGCCGTGGAGGTGGCCGACGGCCGGATCACGGCGGTGCGGACCGAGGTGCCCGCGCCGCCGCCCGGGGCCGAGATCCTGCGCGGCCTCACCCTCCCCGGTCTCGCGAACGCCCACTCGCACGCCTTCCACCGCGCCCTGCGCGGCACCGTCCAGGTCGGCTCCGGGACCTTCTGGACCTGGCGCGAGGTCATGTACTCCTTCGCCGACCGGCTGACCCCGGAGACCTACCACGCGCTCGCCCGCGCGGTGTACGCCGAGATGGCGCTGGCGGGCGTCTCCTGCGTCGGCGAGTTCCACTACGTCCACCACGCCCCCGGCGGCACCCCGTACGCCGACCCCAACGCCATGGGCGAGGCACTGATCGCGGCGGCCGCCGACGCCGGGATCCGGATCACCCTCCTCGACACCGCCTACCTCTCCTCCGGCATCCTGAGCGAGCACCGCGGCGAGCCGCCCAACGCCCACCAGCTGCGCTTCTCCGACGGCAGCGCGGAGGCCTGGGCCGAACGCTGTTCAGTTCTCAAGGAACGGGATCACGCACGGATCGGGGCGGCGATCCACTCGGTACGGGCCGTGCCCGCCGGGCAGCTGGCGACCGTGGCCGGCTGGGCCGAGCAGCGGCGGGCCCCGCTGCACGTGCACCTTTCCGAGCAGACGGCGGAGAACGACGCCTGCCTGGCCGCCCACGGCCGCACGCCCACCCGCCTGCTCGCCGACCACGGCGTCCTCGGCCCGCGCACCACGGGCGTCCACAACACCCACCTCACGGACGAGGACATCGCGCTGATCGGCGGCTCCGGCACCGGCACCTGCATGTGCCCCACCACCGAGCGGGACCTGGCCGACGGCATCGGACCGGCCGTGGCCCTGCAGCGCGCGGGCTCCCCGCTCTCCCTCGGCTCCGACAGCCACGCCGTCATCGACCTGCTCGAAGAGGCGCGCGCGATGGAGCTGAACGAGCGGCTGCGCACCCGCACCCGGGGCCACTGGACGGCCGCCGCCCTGCTGCGCGCCGCCTCCGCCGACGGCCACGCCGCCCTCGGCTGGGACGACGCGGGCACCATCGAGACCGGCATGCTCGCCGACCTGACGACGATCGCGCTCGACTCCGTCAGAACCGCGGGGCCGGTACCGCGGCTGGGCGCCGAGACGGCCGTATTCGCGGCGACCGCGGCGGACGTACGGCACACGGTCGTCGGAGGCCGGCACGTCGTACGGGACGGGGCGCACACCCTCGTACCCGATGTGCCTCAGGCCCTCGCACGGGCCGTCGAAGCCCTCCGTACCTGACGACCAGCCCCCACAAGGACTCCGACGAGGCCATCATGAGCAGCAGCACCGTCATCACCAACATCGCCACGCTGGTCACCAACGACCCCTCCCTCGGTGACAACTCCCCTCTCGGTCTGATCCAGGACGCGGCCGTCGTCATCGACGGCGACCGTGTCGTGTGGACCGGTGAATCCAGCAAAGCACCCGCCACTGACAATCGGGTCGACGCGGGCGGCCGGGCGGTGCTGCCGGGCTTCGTGGACTCCCACTCCCACCTGGTCTTCGCGGGCGACCGCACCCAGGAGTTCAACGCCCGCATGTCCGGCCGGTCGTACACCGCGGGCGGCATCCGTACGACGGTAGCGGCGACCCGGGCCGCCTCGGACGAGGAACTGGAGCGGAACCTCACCCGTTACCTCGACGAGGCGCTCCGCCAGGGCACCACCACCTTCGAGACCAAGTCCGGCTACGGCCTCACGGTCGCCGACGAGTCCCGCGCCCTGCGCATCGCCGCCGCCCACACCGACGAGGTCACCTACCTCGGCGCCCACATCGTCTCCCCGGACCACGCCGACGACCCGGCCGCCTACGTCGCCCTCGTCACCGGCGAGATGCTCGACGCCTGCGCCCCGTACGCCCGTTGGATCGACGTCTTCTGCGAGAAGGGCGCCTTCGACGGCGACCAGGCCCGGACGATCCTCACCGCGGGCAGGGCCAAGGGCCTGACCCCGCGCATCCACGCCAACCAGCTCTCCTACGGCCCCGGTGTCCAGCTCGCCGTGGAACTCGACGCGGCCAGCGCCGACCACTGCACCCACCTGACGGCCGCCGACGTCGACGCGCTGGCGAGCGGCAGCACGGTCGCCACCCTCCTCCCCGGCGCCGAGTTCTCCACCCGCGCCGAATGGCCCGACGCCCGCCGTCTCCTCGACGCCGGCGTGACCGTCGCCCTCTCCACCGACTGCAACCCCGGCTCCTCCTTCACGTCCTCCGTCCCCTTCTGCATCGCCCTGGCGGTACGGGACATGCGCATGACCCCGGACGAGGCGGTCTGGTCGGCGACGGCGGGCGGCGCGGCGGCCCTGCGCCGAACCGACATCGGCCGCCTGACCCCCGGCGCCTACGCCGACCTGCTCCTCCTGGACGCCCCGAGCCACGTCCACCTGGCCTACCGGCCGGGGGTGCCGCTGGTCAGTGGGGTGTGGCGGAAGGGCGTCCGGGTCGTCGGCTGACTCAGCTCGCCCCTGCCCGCCAGCGCTGGCCCGTGCCGTCGTCGACCGGGGTCAGGGAGAGCTGGTCGGCGCCGGTCGGGGTGAGGGCTGTTTCGAGGGCTATTTCCGGGCGGATCTCGCCGTCGGGGGTCACGGTGAAGCGGAGGTTGTCGCCGTGGTCGCCGTCCACCGAGTCGCAGCTCCAGATGCCGACGCCCTTGTCGACGGAACCCCGGCTGTCCAGGCAGAAGTCGGGGTCCCCGGCGGACTGCAGGACGCCCCGGTCCGGGTCGACCCGCCAGCGCTGGGTGGCGGAGGCGGAGCAGGGGGCCGTGATCACGTCGGTGCCGTTGTCGAAGTCGCCGTCACGGACGTCCAGGCAGCGGGCGGTGGCGAGGTTCACGACCTGGGCGTAGGCCGTTCCCGGTGGGTCGGGGGTGGGGGACGGGGACGGGCGCGGAGACCGGGTGGGGGTATGTGACATAGCACTGGTTGTGGGCGTCGGCGTAGGCGCAGGCGAGGCGCCGGACGGGCTCGGGGACACGGTCGCCGTCACGGTCACCTGGGGGCTCGGTGGCAGCGGGGTCGCGGCCGCCGGGTCCGGGGCGTGCGTGTCCCGGTGGGCCAGGAGGACCAGCAGCAGCGGTACGAGGGCCACGCCCAGTGCCGTGGAGGTGAGGAGGAGGCGCCGGGACCGGAGGCGGCGCTGCCGGGGCGGGGCAGGGTCGGAGGGAAGGGGCGGCGGGGTGTCCTGGTGTGCGTACGCCGTTCCGGCCCACGGCAGCAGACCCTCCGCCAGGGTCTCGCGCGGGGCGTCCCGGAGCGCGGTGAGGTCCTCGAACGCGGCCGTGCAGTGCGGGCAGTGGGCCATGTGCGCGTGCAGGTCGGGGCTGTGGCGGGGGTTCTCCGGGCGGACCGACTCCTCGATCAGGCGACGGAAGTCCGCACAGCGGGGGTCGTCCGAGGCGGCCAGGCGGCTGCGCAGGCAGGCCTGGGCCAGGGCCTGGACGGCGGACGGGGTGTCGTACCGGACGTCCTCGGGGGTCAGGCCCAGGTACGTGGCGGTCCGTTCGGCGGGCTCCCGGTCCAGCACGGCGTACCAGAGCAGGCCCTGGGTGCGGGACGGCAGGGACTGGAACGCCGGGAGCAGGGGCGGGGTCTGGCCGCCGGGGACGCCGGAGGAGTTCAGGACCAGCAGGAGGGTGGCGTCCAGGGCGGCGGAGTGTCCGTCGTGCGCCCAGTCGGCGGCCAGCCGGGCGGTGAGCAGGAGCAGGTGGTGGCGGAGCGGTACGACCGGTTCGGCGCCGTGCGCGATGTCGCGGGCGGCGGTGGTGAAGGTCTGCGCGGTGAGCCGGCGGGCCGCCGCGTCGCCGGCCGTGCAGAGGCGGGCGTGGGCGAGGACCGCGGGGTGGTGGCGGGAGCGGAGTTCCTGGAGGGCGGGGTAGGCGGTGGCCGTGGGGGTGCGCAGGAGTTCGGTCAGGCGTGCGTCCGAGGGCGGGTCGCCCTGGATGTCCTGGACCATCGTGCACCCCTTCTCGCGGGCCGTCCTTGCTGACGTACCGGCCAGTTTGGGGTGTGACTCGCGGTAGCGGGGGAGCTTTGGCCAAAGACGCGGCGGGCCGGGACGGGGGGATTCCCCTCGCCCCGGCGGCGGGGCGGTCCGGCCGGGGCTATTCCTCCAGTGTCAGCGCCCTGCGCAGCTGTACGAGGGTGCGGGACAGCAGGCGGGAGACGTGCATCTGGGAGATCCCGAGTTCCTCGCCGATCTCCGACTGGGTCATCCCCGCGACGAAGCGGAGGGAGAGGATGGTGCGGTCCCTGGGCGGGAGTTCGGCGATGAGGGGCTTCAGGGACTCGATGTACTCGATGCCCTCCAGGCCGTGGTCCTCGTAGCCGATGCGGTCCGCCAGGGCGCCCTCGGACTCGTCCTCCTCGGGTTGCGCGTCCAGGGAGGAGGCGGTGTAGGCGTTGGAGGCCGCCATGCCCTCGACGACCTCGTCGTGGGAGAGGCCGAGGCGTTCGGCGAGTTCCGCGACGGTGGGGGCGCGGTCCAGTTCCTGGGCCAGTTCGTCGCCCGCCTTGGCGAGGTCGAGCCGGAGCTCCTGGAGGCGGCGCGGGACGCGTACCGACCACGACGTGTCACGGAAGAAGCGCTTGATCTCGCCGATGATCGTCGGCATCGCGAAGGTGGGGAACTCCACGCCCCGGGAGAGCTCGAAGCGGTCGATCGCCTTGATCAGGCCGATGGTGCCGACCTGGACGATGTCCTCCATCGGCTCGCTGCGGGAGCGGAAGCGGGAGGCGGCGAACCTGACCAGCGCGAGGTTCAGTTCGACGAGGGTGTTGCGGACGTACGAGTACGCGCGGGTGCCTTCCTCCAGCGACTCCAGCCGCTCGAAGAGGGTCTTGGACAGGGCCCGCGCGTCGACCGCGTCGACCTCGTCGTACGGGGGGATCTCCGGGAGTCCGAGTTCCGCGGGGAATCCCTCGATGGCATCCAGTGGTTCCGGTGGGGGTGTCGACGTCGCGGTCGGGGTGGGCGAGGCGTCGAGCCGGGGTGACATGGTGTCCTCCGTCGTTCTCGGCGATGAGGCTGCCGAAGCCGTGCGTGCACTGCGGTGTGCGGCGCCTCCAAAGCCGGCCGTGTCGGTTGCGTGTCCCTACTAGCCCTACCGGCTGCGCCGAGCCACTCGCAAGTCCGTTCTATTACTGTGTGTCATGTTTTGAGAGGTTGTTCAGGTGTCGGGTTGCGTGCAGAAGGCGTAATGTTCGAGGGCGTCGCCAAGGCGTTCGGCGGACATGGGCGGGCATCGTCGGACATCGGTCCGGACGGTGGCGGAAGCGGTCACGACCTCGGGAGAGAGACGTCAATGGACCACGGGACGGTCGGCAGCGCACAGTCGGGCCGGCTGCTGGTGGAGGTGCGGGAAGCAGGCTCCAGCGCCGTGGTGACCCCGGCGGGTGAGCTCGATCACCACACCGCCGACCTGCTGCGCGAACCGCTCGACGATCTCCTCGGCAAGGGGTTCGCACGCCTCGTCGTCGACTGCTCACGCCTCGAGTTCTGCGACTCCACCGGCCTGAACGTGCTGCTCGGCGCCCGGCTGCGGGCCGAGGCCGCCGGGGGCGGGGTGCACCTCGCCGGGATGCTGCCCGTCGTCGCCCGGGTCTTCGAGATCACCGGGGCCGAGGCGGTCTTCACCGTCCACGACTCCGTCGAGGCCGCGCTGGCCGACGAGGACGGCGGGTCCGGCGGCACGGGCTGAGCCCGGCCCGCCCGGCGTCCGGAACCGGAGGGTGTTCCGGGGGTGTTCCCGGGGATCGCTCGGGCAGGAGAGATTCTGGATCTGCCGGTGCCCCACCCGGCCACGTCTGAGTGGAGCGCGCCGACCGGCCCGTACCACACTGCAGCAACGCGAACTTTTGAATCGTGAACCGGTGAAACGGTGAGGTGAAGCGCTGATGAGCACCACCCGGCCTTACCCGCCGGGCGACCTCGGCCCGGAGCCCGGCGGCGCTTCCGGGATGTCCGGGGAGGCGGCGTCCGACGAGCCGCCCGCCTCGACGGGGGGTCGTCAGGTCCGCAGGCTGCGCCTGCACGGCGAGAGCGGGGTCGTACCGCTCGCCCGCGACTTCGCCCGCGAGGCGCTGTACGCGTGGGGATGGCTGCCGGCCGCGACCGCCGACCGCAGGGCCGCCGCCGAGGACGTGCTGCTCGTCGTCTCCGAGCTCGTCACGAACGCGTGCCTGCATGCGGAGGGGCCGGAGGAGCTGTTCCTGGCCTGCGACCGGAAGGTGATCCGGGTGGAGGTGTCCGACCGGGGGGCCGGGCAGCCGGCGCCGCGGACGCCGCATCGGGCGGGGCGGCCGGGGGGGCACGGGATGTTCATCGTGCAACGGCTGTGTCTGGACTGGGGGGTTGTGCGGACGGCCGGGGCGGCCGGGAAGACCGTGTGGGCGGAGTTGGGGGCACCGGCGTAAGAGGGCGCCGCGTTGGGTTGTTTTGCGGCTTTCCGCCGGTGGGGGCTTGTCGCGCAGTTCCCCGCGCCCCTTACGGGGCGCTACAGCTCACGGGGCGCTTTGGCATCGCCACACTTCCGCCACGCCCTTTCTCTTCCCTCCTTATGGGCCCCGGCGTACCTTGACGGCCGAATCTGATACCTCGTCAGTAGCGAATGGGGTGGACCGACCGTGTCGTCGTACCCGAAACGTACCGCCGTGCTCGTGTCCGCCGCCGCCCTGGCCGGGTCGGCGGTGCTGCTCGGCGCCCCGGCGGCGCACGCCACCGTCGTGAACGTCAACTACCACTGCAAGACGCCGATCGGGGACAAGAGCGCCGTCTCCCCGATCGACATCACGGGCGTCAAGAGCGGCAGCGGCTACAAGATCACGATGTCCTGGCAGAAGGGCGTCTCCTCCAGCCCCGTCGAACTCGGCAAGGGCGCGATGAACCCGAGCGCCACCATCAAGCTCGGCGGCGCCGACAGCGGCACCCTGAACGTCACCGGCAGCGCCAACCAGGCCGCGATCCCCGCCAACACCCCCATCAAGATCAACGACTTGAGCGGCACCTACACCCCGGAGAAGTCCGGCAAGGTGACGTTCACGGCGGGCACGCTCACCATCAAGGCGCTCGGTACGACGACCACCTGCACCCCCACCAACAACCCCGGCCCGTCCCTGACCCTGGACGTGACCGCGGCGGGCGGCGGTTCGAGCAGTTCCGGCAGTTCCGGATCGTCGTCGTCCGGCGGCACCGGCACCGACTCCGGAGGCACCCTCCCGAAGACCGGCCCCGAGGACTCGTTCGTCGCCCTCGGCACCCTGGGCGGCACCGTGCTGCTCGCGGGCGCGGCCGGCACGCTCTGGCTGACCCGGCGGAACCAGACCGTACGCCGCTGACCTCCGGGTCCGACCGCTGGAGCCGCCCATGCCGTCCGCCCAGACCGCCGCCCGTGTCCTCGGCGTCACCGTGCTGACCCTGTTCGCCACCGCCCCGCGCGCGTCGGCGGCCACGGGCTGGTCCCTCGCGCCCGCGGGCGACGGGCGCCCCTCCTTCTACGCCGAGGGCGCCCCCGGAGCGGTCCTCCAGGACACCGTGTCGGTGACCAACCCCGGCGGCCACCCGGTCACGGTACGGCTGACAAGCATCGGTATCGGCACCGGCGTCCCGGTGACCTTCGCCGAACCGGCCGTCCGGGTCCCCGCCCGCACCCGCGCCGACGTCCCCTTCACGGTGACCGTCCCGACGGGCGCGGCCCCCGGCGACCGCTCCGGCACGCTCGTCGCGAAGGACGCCGACGGCCGCACCGCCACCGTCCGGGTCCGGCTGCGCGTCGGCGGCCCTGCGCTCTCCGCGCTGACCGTCGAACACGTCGCCGTCCACGGTGACCGCATCACGTACGAGCTGGTCAACCGGGGTACGACGGTCCTGGTACCGAAGCTGGCCGTGCACGCCGAGGGAGTCTTCGGCCGCGACCTCCTGGACCGGGCCCCGCGCCCCCTCCCGGTCCGCCTCGCCCCCGGCAGCCGCACCGCACTCAGCGAGCCCTGGCCCGGCCACCCGGCCTTGGACGCCGTCGACGTCCGCCTGACGGCGACGGCGGCGGGCGGTGCCCAGGACACGGCGAGCACGCGGGCACGGTTCGTGCCCTGGGGCGCGGTGGCGGGAACCGCGGGCGCGCTGACGGCAGGCGCCGCTGTGACGGTCGTACGACTGCGCCGGCGCCGCGCCGGCCACGCGGCCGAACCCCTATCCACGAAAGCCGAGTTGACGGGAGCGGTGAGGTGAGGGTGCGGGCGTTCCTGATACTGACGGCGGTGTTCTCGCTGTTCCTGGCGGCGCCCATGGCGGCAGCCGCCGGCGGGCCGACCGTCAGGGTCTCCAAGTCCCAGGCCGGAACCGGCGGTTCGGTCACCGTCAGCGGCACCGGCTGGCGGCCGCACACCCTGCTGATGATGCTGGTCTGCGGCCGGTCCAGCCCGTCCCGGGGCGTGATCGGCGGCACCAACTCCTGCGCCAACGCCGACGGACGGGCCGTCACCACCGACGCGAACGGCGGCTTCAGCAAGGAACTCCCGGTCTCCGAACCGCCGGTGCCCTGCCCCTGCGTGGTGCACGTGGCCACCGTCACCGGCGCGACCGCCACCGCGGACGCCGCCTTCAAGGTCGCCGGACACCCCGTCAAGGCGCTGCCCGCCGAGTCCACCGGCGGCCGTCTGTCGATGCTCACCGACACCCGTCTCGACGGTTCCTCGGGCCTGCTGACCTGGTTCGGCGCGCCCCCCTCCCGCACCCTCGTCTTCACCATCGGCAACGCGGGCACCTCCACCCTGAAGGACCCCGTCTTCCAGGTCGGCACCGCACACGGCGTGTTCGCCCCCCAGTGGGACGAGCAGCAGTGGCACGGAACCCTCGCGCCCGGCAAGAAGGCGCAGGTCAAACTGCCCGTCGAACTCTCCGCCGGGGCGCACGGCGACTACAACGTCTCCCTCAGGTACGACGGCAAGGTCCTCGCCGAGCAGCCCTGGGGCGTCGGCCGCCCCTGGGGCGTGACCCTCTTCTGGCTCCTGCTCTGCGTGGTCGTCCCGGCCGCGGTCTTCCGCATCGGCATGGCGGTGGTGGACCGGATACGGCCGCCCCGCGCCGGCGGTGTCCGCCACCGGGGACTGCCCCGCCCGGTCTTCCGGGTGCCGCACCTGCGCACCCCCGAGCCCGCGCCCTCGACGACCGCCACGACCTCCACCCTGCCGTGGTTCACCCCGGACTCCGATCCGGGCGCCACGGCCGGCCGGCTCTCCGCACCGCACGACGACAGCTCCACGAGTCCCACGACTCCGACCACGAAAGGATCCACGTGATCATGCGAAGGAGAGTGACACCGGTCAGAGCGGGTGCGGCGGCGGCCGCGTTGGTCCTCGCCGGGGCCGGCGCGCTGCTGGGCGCGGCCGCCGGCCCGGCCCAGGCGGCCGAGGTGTCGTTCGCGACGCACTGCGTACCGCCCGCCGGGGTCGCCGACCCGATCGACGGGACCACGAAGGTCGAGATCACCGCACCCGCCACGGCGAAGGTCGGCGACACCGTCGACATCACCTGGAAGTTCGTGCAGGCCGCGTCCAAGAACCCGGACATCATCGACCTGCCCGCGAACACCGTCCAGCCGTCCGGCACGCTCAAGGCGGCCGGCGCCCAGACCGCCGACATCGCCATGCAGGGGCCGCGCGAGAACCCGGCGATCCCCAAGGGCGGCGACATGGTGCTGTCCGACATGACGGGCACCCTGAAACTGACGTCTCCCGGCGAGGTGACGCTCACGCCGGACGCGTACACGGTCAACGCCTACGGGACGGACACCGTGTGCACCCCGACGGGGACGGTGCCGAAGGCGGCGACGATCGAGGTGACCGGAACCGGTTCGAGCGAGTCGGCGTCCCCGTCGGACAGCACCTCGGCCTCGGCCTCGGCGAGCCCGTCCGACTCGGCGTCGGCGTCCCCCTCCGACTCGGCGTCGGCGTCGGCCTCCGCGTCCGCCTCCGACGGCACGGGCAGCGGCCAGACCGACTTCACGGGCAAGGAGGTCGAGATCCCCTACGCCTGCAAGACGCCCATCGGCGACAAGAGCGCGACCTCGCCGGTGCAGATCAACGCCAAGAAGGACGGCGGCAGCTTCGACCTCACCGTGCAGTTCAACGGCTCGGTCATGGACAGTCCCGCCGACATCCCGGCTGACTCGGTGAAACCGTCGATGGAGGTGGTCCTGGGCGGCGCCGACACGGGCACGGTCCATGTGGAGGGCCCCACCAACTCCTCCGCGATCAAGTCCGGCGACCCGATCGAGATCCCGGACCTGACGGGCACGTACAAGCCGGGGGCGAGCGGCGAGTCGACGCTGTCGCCGGGCGTCCTGACGGTCGAGGCCCTCGGCACGACCACGACGTGCACGCCGACGAAGACGGCGGTCTCCCTGACCCTGGACACGACGGAGCAGGCGAGCGGCGCGTCGGGTTCGACGACGTCGGGCAGTTCATCCAGCAGTTCGAGCAGCAGCGGCGGCCTGGCGGAGACGGGCGACAGCAGCAACGGCGCACTGAAGGCACTCGGTCTGGTGGCGGGCACCGCGATCCTCTTGGGCGGCGCTGTGTTCACGTTCATGCCTCGAAAGAGGACGCGCTGATTTTTTAGGGGCGCGGGGAACTGCGCGACCAGCCACACACGACGGACAGCCGACAACGCAAGAGGGCCACCGGAATCCAGAATCCCGGTGGCCCTCTGTCAGAAGACGATCAGTGAACGTCTCCCATGAGCTCCCGAACCTTCTTCCGGTACAGCCACACAGCCACACCGGCGACCACGGCGAGCACCGCCTGGAACGTCACGATCCCCGTCTTGTTCAGGTCGACACCCGCGATGGACAGCAGACCGGTCGTCGCGTCACCCGCGGTGACCGCGAGGAACCACACACCCATCATCTGGGACGCGTACTTCGCCGGAGCCATCTTGGTCGTCACGGACAGACCCACCGGGGACAGCATCAGCTCACCCACGGTCTGCACGAAGTAGATCCCGACCAGCCACATCGCCGCGGCCTTGTGACCACCGTCGGCGATCGACAGCGGCGCGAGGAACAGGAAGAACGACGCACCGATCAGCACCAGACCACCCGCGAACTTCACCGCGGTGCTCGGCTCCTTGCCCCGGCGGGCCATCGCCAGCCACGCCCAGGCGAAGACCGGCGCGAACGCCATGATCATGACCGGGTTGACGGACTGGTACCAGGAGACCGGGAAGTTCCAGCCGAAGACGGTGTTCTTGGCGGAGGCGTCGGCGAACAGGGAGACGGTCGAGCCGCCCTGGTCGTAGATCATCCAGAAGACGGCCGCGGCCACGAAGAACCAGATGTAGGCGCTCATCTTGCCCTGCTCGGCGCGGTCCAGGTCCTTGTCGCGCTTGATGCGGGCGATGACGACGACCGGGATCACCAGACCGGCGATCGTGATCGGGACCAGCAGCCAGTTCAGCGTGTAGACGCCGGACACACCCACGACGACGTAGAAGACCGCGGCGACGGCGGCCCAGAAGCCGGCCTTCGTCAGCGTCGCCTTCTTCTCCGCGGCGGACAGCGGCGTCGGGACGATGTCCGAGCGCGAGCTCAGGTGGCGCGTGCCGAGCAGGAACTGGGCGAGACCCAGCGCCATGCCGAGCGCGGCCAGCGCGAAGCCGATGTGCCAGTTGTAGTTCTCGCCGACCGTGCCGATGACCAGCGGCGCGGCGAACGCGCCCAGGTTGATGCCGATGTAGAAGAGCGTGAAGCCACCGTCGCGGCGCGGGTCGTCCGGACCGTCGTACAGGTGGCCGACCATCGTGGAGATGTTGGCCTTCAGCAGGCCTGAGCCTATGGCGACCAGGCCGAGGCCCGCGAAGAAGGTGCCGGAGCTGGGCAGCGCCAGCGTCAGGTGGCCGAGCATGATGATCGTGCCGGCGACGGCGACCGTCTTGCGGGGGCCGAGGACCCGGTCGGCGAACCAGCCGCCCGGCAGGGCGAGCAGGTACACGAGCGACAGGTAGACGGAGTAGATCGCCGTCGCCGTGGCCGCGCTCATGTGCAGGCCGCCGGGAGCGACCAGGTACAGCGGGAGCAGGGCCTTCATGCCGTAGTAGGAGAACCGCTCCCACATCTCGGTCATGAAGAGAGTGGCCAGTCCGCGGGGGTGGCCGAAGAAGGTCTTCTCGGAACCGGGGGTGCCCGGTCGGACCGAGTCCTTCGTCAGGCTGGACGCCATGGGTCGTTCCTTGCTGGTCGGGACGCGCGGTGGGGCTGTGCGCGCCCGTGGGGGGAGCGGCCGGCACCGGCGGGTCGGACCGTCCACCCCACGCCCAGGGGAGTCCGCTCCGGATCACGGAGCGGCGGACGGCGACCACCGGGATCCACGCCCCGTGACGCTGTGTCGCGTCCGGAGCCCGGCCAGAGGTCATTCCTTTCGAGGCTGGCCAGGCCAGCCCGCACACAAAAGAGACCTTCAGTGCGACATTCCCACCAAAGGTCACCGGGTGTACTACAGGCGTTCACGTCACTGTACGTCAGGACACTGCCGGATATGGAAGGACTTGAGACAGGGATCACAGGTGTCGGCGGAACCTCGCACCCGGTTTCGAAGGTCCCTCCTACGATCGCACCTTTCGCCCATAGGTTCGTACCACTGTGCCCCAAGGTAAGAATCCCTGGTGCCGATCACACTCCAGTACTGCGCGTAATCGGACTACCATCACCCCATGACCCGTGTACTGCTCGCCGAGGACGACGCGTCCATCTCGGAGCCGCTGGCCCGCGCACTGCGCCGGGAAGGTTACGAGGTGGAGGTGCGCGAGGACGGACCCACCGCGCTCGACGCCGGAATGCAGGGCGGCGTCGACCTGGTCGTGCTGGACCTCGGGCTGCCCGGCATGGACGGCCTCGAGGTGGCGCGTCGGCTGCGTGCCGAGGGCCACACCGTGCCGATCCTCATCCTGACCGCGCGGGCCGACGAGGTGGACACCGTCGTCGGTCTCGACGCCGGCGCCGACGACTACGTCACCAAGCCGTTCCGGCTCGCCGAACTGCTCGCCCGGGTCCGGGCGCTGCTGCGGCGCGGTGCGGCGGAGCCGGCGCAGCCGCCGGCCACGCACGGGGTCCGGATCGACGTGGAGTCGCACCGGGCGTGGATGGGCGACGAGGAACTCCAGCTCACCGCGAAGGAGTTCGACCTGCTGCGGGTGCTGGTGCGGGACGCGGGGCGGGTCGTCACGCGGGACCAGCTGATGCGGGAGGTCTGGGACACGACGTGGTGGTCGTCGACCAAGACGCTCGACATGCACATCTCGTGGCTGCGCAAGAAGCTCGGCGACGATGCGGCGAACCCCCGGTACATCGCTACTGTGCGTGGTGTCGGGTTCCGGTTCGAGAAGAGCTAGGTCGGCTACGCGCGTTGCGCCGTGGGTGGCTGGTGTGGTGTGCGCGACTGGCTGTCGTCGTGGGCTGGTCGCGCAGTTCCCCGCGCCCCTGAAGGGGCGCGCTGAAGTCGCCGTTTCCCGGAGAGTGCTGTGCGTCGTCGTCTGATTCAGTCCACCCTCGCCGTCGTACTCGTCGTCATCGCTGTCTTCGGCGTCTCTCTCGTCATCGTCGAGTCGCGCACCATCAGCAACAGTGCCCAGGAACGTGTCGACTCCGAGGCGCTCCGTCTCGCCAGCATCGTCGACAGCCGGATCCTCGGGGACGAGGCCGTCACCGCCGAGATACTGCGGAGCCAGGTCGGCAAGGAGCAGTACGCCGTCATCCGGATCCCGGGCAAGCCGGCGATCGAGCTCGGGGTCAAGCCCGAGGGCGATGTCATCCACTACACGGCCGACGGTGAGGAAGGCGAGACGGTCACCGTCCAGGAGCCGCGGTCGACGGTGACCCGGGAGGTCGGCCGTACGCTGCTGATCATCGGGGCCGTCGCGCTGCTCGCCGTGATCGCCGCCGTGCTGCTCGCCATCCGGCAGGCCAACCGGCTCGCCTCCCCGCTGACCGACCTCGCCGAGACCGCCGAGCGGCTGGGATCCGGTGATCCGCGGCCCCGGCACAAGCGGTACGGGGTGCCGGAGCTGGACCGGGTCGCGGACGTGCTGGACTCCTCCGCCGAGCGGATCGGGCGGATGCTCACCGCGGAGCGGCGGCTGGCAGCCGACGCCTCCCACCAGCTGCGCACGCCCCTGACCGCGCTGTCCATGCGGCTTGAGGAGATCACCCTCACCGACGACCCGGACACCGTGAAGGAGGAGGCGAACGTCGCGCTGACGCAGGTGGAGCGGTTGACGGACGTGGTGGAACGGCTGCTGACGAACTCCCGCGACCCGCGCACCGGCTCCGCCGTCTCCTTCGACCTGGACGAGGTCATCCAGCAGCAGCTCGCCGAGTGGCGGCCCGCCTACCGCAGTTCCGGCCGGGCGATCGTCAACTCCGGCAAGCGGCATCTGCGGGCGGTGGGTACCCCGGGCGCGGTGGCGCAGGTGCTGGCCGCGCTGATCGAGAACTCGCTGATGCACGGCGGCGGCACGGTCGCCCTGCGGACCAGGGTGACCGGCAACCAGGCCGTGGTGGAGGTGACGGACGAGGGGGCCGGGGTGCCGGCCGATCTCGGCAACCGCATCTTCGAGCGGACCATCAGCGGCCGGAACTCCACCGGGATCGGGCTGGCCGTCGCGCGTGACCTCGCGGAGGCCGACGGGGGCCGCCTGGAGCTGCTCCAGGCCCAGCCGCCGGTGTTCGGCCTGTTCCTGTCCCGCACCCCGCCGGCGCACAAGCCGGAAGAGGACCTGCCCATGGTGCGCTGAGGCGTTCTAGCGGACCCGCTGCCTGGGCTTCTCGGTGTCGGCGGCCCGCTCCAGGATCGCCTCCGCGTCCGCGACCGTCTCGCGGGCCGGCAGCGCCTTGAACACCCAGGTGCGGTACGACCAGAAACGGAACAGCGTCGCCACGCCGATGCCGACGAACTTGAAGACGTTGCTCTGCAGCGGGCTGTCCCAGCCGAAGCCGTAGGTGGCGAGATACAGCAGACCGTTCTCGATCACCAGGCCGACCGCGCTGAACAGCAGGAACAGGGTGAGTTCCTTGGTGCGGCCGCTCTTCTCGCGGTCCCGGTACGTCCAGTAGCGGAAACCGAGGTAATTGAAGATGATGGCGACGACGGTCGCTATGACGCTGGCCCGCACCACCGGCAGGTCGGTGACGTGCCGGACCACGTTGAAGACGCCGAGATTGACGAGAATGCCGGCCCCGCCGACCGCGCCGAATTTGGCGACCTCGCGTACGAGCCGTTGCAGCCCCGAGGAACCACGTTCCATGGTTGTGAGGGCTCCCGTCCGTAGGTATTGCGACCCAGCCACTCTAACGACCCAGTATGTCCCACGCCTGTGGATGGCGACACAGGTCGGGAACGGCTTGGAAAGAGCACCGGAAAAGCGGGGCAAGAGGCGGCGAAGCGGCAGGTAAGAGCCGTGGTCGAGGGCACGGAAACCGGCCACCCTGGCGCGGCCGATACCCTAGGGGCGTGACGTTCCCGGTAGTCGGCATGGTCGGCGGTGGCCAGCTCGCTCGTATGACACACGAGGCGGGCATCCCGTTGGGCATCAGGTTCAAGCTCCTCAGTGACACCCCTCAGGACTCGGCGGCCCAGGTGGTGAGCGATGTCGTCATCGGCGACTACCGCGACCTGGACACGCTGCGTGCCTTCGCGCAGGGCTGCGACGTGATCACCTTCGATCACGAGCACGTGCCCACCGAGCACCTGCGGGCCCTGGAGGCGGACGGCATCCCCGTGCGCCCCGGTCCCGACGCGCTGGTGCACGCCCAGGACAAGGGCGTGATGCGGGCGAAGCTCGACGCGATCGGCGTGCCGTGCCCCCGGCACCGGATCGTGGCCGACGCGGAGGACGTGGTCCGCTTCGCGGCCGAGGGCGACGGCTTCCCCGTCGTCCTGAAGACCGTGCGCGGCGGCTACGACGGCAAGGGCGTGTGGGTGGTGGAGACGGCCGAGGAGGCCACCGACCCCTTCCGGGCGGGTGTGCCCGTCCTCGCCGAGGAGAAGGTCGACTACGTCCGCGAGCTCGCCGCCAACGTCGTGCGCTCCCCGCACGGCCAGGCCGTCGCCTATCCGGTGGTCGAGTCCCAGCAGGTGAACGGCGTCTGCGACACGGTCGTCGCGCCCGCTCCCGACCTCGACGAGTCCCTGGCCCTGCAGGCCGAGGAGATGGCCCTGCGGATCGCCAAGGAACTGGGCGTGGTCGGTCACCTGGCCGTCGAGCTGTTCCAGACCCGCGACGGCCGCATCCTCGTCAACGAGCTGGCGATGCGCCCGCACAACTCCGGCCACTGGAGCCAGGACGGCGCGATCACCAGCCAGTTCGCCAACCACGTCCGGGCGGTCCTCGACCTGCCCCTGGGCGACCCGCGCCCGCGCGCGAAGTGGACGGTCATGGTCAACGTCCTCGGCGGCGACTACCCGGACATGTACTCCGCGTACCTGCACTGCATGGCCCGCGACCCCAAACTGAAGATCCACATGTACGGCAAGGACGTGAAGCCCGGCCGCAAGGTCGGCCACGTCAACACCTACGGCGACGACCTGGACGACGTTCTCGAGCGCGCACGTCACGCTGCCGGCTACCTGAGAGGCACGATCACCGAATGAGCCCCCTTGTTGGCATCGTCATGGGTTCGGACTCCGACTGGCCCGTCATGGAGGCCGCCGCCCAGGCCCTCGACGAGTTCGAGATCGCGTACGAGGTCGACGTCGTCTCCGCGCACCGCATGCCGCGCGAGATGGTGACGTACGGCGAGCAGGCCGCCGAGCGCGGTCTGAAGGTGATCATCGCGGGTGCCGGGGGAGCGGCCCACCTCCCGGGCATGCTCGCCTCCGTGACCCCCCTCCCGGTCATCGGCGTGCCCGTCCCGCTGAAGTACCTGGACGGCATGGACTCGCTGCTCTCCATCGTGCAGATGCCGGCCGGTGTCCCGGTCGCCGCGGTCTCGGTCGCCGGTGCCCGCAACGCGGGCCTGCTGGCCGCCCGGATCCTCGCCGCGCACGACGAGGACCTGCTGCAGAAGATGCGGGACTTCCAGCAGGACCTCAACGACCAGGCCACCGAGAAGGGCAAGCGGCTGCGGGCCAAGGTCGACGGTGGGTCGAACGGCTTCGGCTTCGGCAAGTAGGACTCCGGGAAGCAATACGCAATGACCTCATCCGACGAAGCCCGGTCCCTGCTGCGCGAGTTCCCGGTCGTCGACGGCCACAACGACCTGCCGTACGCACTGCGCGAGCAGGTCCGCTACGACCTCGACGCCCGTGACATCGCCACCCACCAGAACGCGCATCTGCACACCGACATCCCGCGTCTGCGCGAGGGCGGGGTGGGTGCGCAGTACTGGTCGGTGTACGTCCGCTCGGACCTGCCGGGCGCGGTTCCGGCGACCCTCGAACAGATCGACTGCGTACGGCAGCTGATCGCCCGTTACCCGGCCGACCTGCGGGCCGCGCTGACCGCCGCGGACATGGAGGCGGCGCGCACGGAGGGCCGTATCGCCTCGCTCATGGGGGCGGAGGGCGGCCACTCCATCGACAACTCGCTGGGCACCCTGCGCGGTCTGTACGAGCTGGGTGTGCGCTACATGACGCTCACCCACAACGACAACAACGACTGGGCGGACTCGGCGACCGACGAGCCGAACGTGGGCGGTCTGTCGGCCTTCGGCCGCGAGGTGGTGCGGGAGATGAACCGCCTCGGCATGCTGGTCGACCTCTCCCACGTGGCGGCCACGACCATGCGCGCCGCCCTCGACACGTCCACCGCACCGGTGATCTTCTCCCACTCCTCCTCCCGGGCCGTCTGCGACCACCCCCGCAACATCCCGGACGACGTCCTCGAACGCCTTCCCGCCAACGGCGGCATGGCGATGGTGACGTTCGTGCCGAAGTTCGTGCTCCAGGCGGCGGTCGACTGGACGGCGGCGGCCGACGACAACATGCGCGCCCACGGCTTCCACCACCTCGACACCACGGAGGACGCGATGAAGATCCACCGGGCCTTCGAGGAGAGCCACCCCCGCCCGATCGCCACCACCGCCACGGTCGCCGACCACCTCGACCACATGCGCGAGGTCGCCGGCGTCGACCACCTCGGCATCGGCGGCGACTACGACGGCACCGCCTTCACCCCCGACGGCCTCAACGACGTCTCCGGCTACCCCAACCTCGTCGCCGAACTGCTGGACCGCGGCTGGTCCCGGTCCGACCTGGCCAAGCTGACCTGGCAGAACGCGGTCCGGGTGCTGGGCGCGGCGGAGGACGTGGCCCGGGACCTCCAGGAGACGCGGGGACCGTCCCACGCGACCCTCTCCGAACTGGACGGCTGATCGGCAGATCGGCAGACCGGTCGATCGACCGATCGTGAGGGCGGGGCAGCCGGTGCGGCCGGCGGCTCCGCCCTCGTGCGTGCGGCGGCACGACCGGGCACCGCGGCCCGGCGGGGGGACAGGCGTACCCCCGAACGCCCCGTCCACCAGGAACCCTCCCGGGCAGCCGTGCGACGGTGGGCTACAGCCCCTTCACGACGTAGGTCACAGCGACGTACGGAGCCCTTCATGGCCGACCTCCAGCACGACATCCACACCACGACCGAGGTCGGCAGGGAGGACTGTCTCCCCGACGACCCGTTCCCGGTGGAGTCCGGCGCCGCGTTCCTGGAACGGGCCCACGCGCTGCTGGAGGCGCATCCGGTCGCGGACGGCTACAGCGGGCTGCCCCGGGCGCTCGCGCGGCTGCCCTGGTACGACCTGGAGCTGGGCGAGGCGGCTGTGGACACGGACGTGCCCCGGCTGCGCGAGGGGCACGTGGGCGCGCTCTTCTGGTCGCTGCAGGTGCCGGAACGGGAGCGGGGCGACCGGGCCGTGGGCGCCACCCTGGAGCAGCTGGACCTGGTGCGCCGGGTGGTCGAGGCACACCCGGAGGGGCTCCGGCTGGTGCGCACCGCCGGGCAGGTCATCGACGCCCGCAACTGCGGCCGGGTCGCCGTGGTGCTCGGCCCGGCCCCCGCCGCCGCCCTCGACGACTCCCTCGGCATCCTGCGGGTCCTGCAGTCCCTGGGCCTGCGGGTGCTCTCCCTGGCCGGTGCCGCCTGGGCGGGGGAGACGGGGCTGACCCGGTTCGGCGAGGAGGTGGTCCGGGAGATGAACCGGCTCGGGCTGCTCGCCGACCTGTCCGGCGCCCCGGAGGCCGCGCTCGCCCGGGTGCTCGCGCTCTCCAAGACACCGGTCCTGTGCACCCGCTCCGCCGCCGCGGCCGTACGCCCGCACCCCGCCAACCTCTCCGACGAACTGCTCGCGCGGCTGGGGGAGCAGAAGGGCCTCTGCATGGTGCCGCTGACGGCCGAGCAGACCGGGCCGTCCGTCCCGGACGTCGCCGACCACCTCGACCACGTCCGCGTGGTCGCGGGCCCCGAGTGCGTCGCCCTCTCCGGCACCTACGACACCGGCGTCGCCCACCCCCGCGACCTCGCCGACACCTCCCGCTACCCCCACCTGATCGCCGAGCTGCTCCGACGCGACTGGTCGGAGACCGAACTCTCCCTGCTGACCTGGGGCAACGTCCAGCGGGCCCTGCGCAGTGCCGACTTCACCGCCCGAGCGACCCAGCGCCGCAGGGAAGCGAGCCCGCCCCGGCCGACCGACACCGAGGCCTGACCGGCGGGACCGTCCGGGACCTGCCCGGCCGAGACCCGGTCAGCCGATCAGCCGGTCAGTCGATGCGGCAGAGGCAGAACGGATGCCCGGCCGGGTCGGCGAACACCCGGAAGTCCTCCGCCACGGGGTCCTCCTCCCGCCGCAGCAGCCGCGCCCCCAGCGCCAGCACCTTCTTCTCCGCCGCGTCGACGTCCTCCCACGTCGGACCCGCGTCGAGGTCGAGATGGAACTGCTGGGAGCCGTGGTCGGCCCGCGGCCACTCGGGCGGTGTGTACCCCTCCGCCAGCTGGAACCCCAGCCGCAGCCCGTCCGGCAGCCTCAGCACGACCCAGTCGTCCTCCTCGGCCACCAGGGTGCCGCTGACGACGGCGGCGTAGAAGGCGGCCAGCGCGCGCGGGTCGGGACAGTCGATCACCACGTTGCGCAGACGGGCGACGGACGCCATGGGTCCTCCTTCTCTCAGCAGACTCTCGGCAGGTTTCTCTCAGCAGGCACAGAGACAGAAAGGGTGCCCCGCCGGGTCGGCGTACACACGGAAGGTGCGCTCCCGGTCCGCCGCGTCCAGCGGCTTCGCGCCCAGCTCCAGCACCCCCTTCTCGGCGGCGTCCAGGTCGTCCACCACCAGGTCCAGGTGGAACTGCTGTGAGTCCTCGGGCGCGGGCCACTGCGGCGCGACGAACCCCGGCGCCTTCTGGAACGCCAGCGCCTGCCCGCCGGGCACCGCCAGGTCCACCCAGTCCCCGTCCCCCTCGACGCTGCCGCCCAGCACCCCGGCGTAGAAACCGGCGAGCGCGGACGGGTCGGGACAGTCCAGGACGACGACACCGAGCTTGGCGAGAGCCATGACTTCCTCCTCGAAGACGGAGTTACCTGTAAAGCCGGTCAACCAGTAACGTCGGTTACCGCATGCTCCCGCACTGGAGGTAACGTCGCAACCGGATTGGGGAGGTAACTTGCAGAGATGAGTGAGAGATCGCCCGCGCCGGGCGGCCTGGCCCTGGTCGAGGCCCTGGTGAACACGCTGGACCTGGAGTCGGGCGCCGACGCGCTCGACACGGCGGACGGCAGGGCACGCCTCGGCATCACGGAGGCCGAACTCCCACCGGCCCGCGTCCTGCGCGAGTCCCTGCGCGCCGCCCTGCTCGCCCACGCCGGGTACCCCCCGCACCGCGAGGTCACCCCCCTGGGCGAGCTGCTCGCCGAGGCCCGGCTGTACGTCGCCGTGGACCCCGCCGACGGCTCGGCCCGCCTCCTGCCGGCCGACGAGGACGGGCTGCTCGCCCGCACGGCGGCGGCCGTCGCCACCGCCGCGATCGAGGGCACCTGGACCCGCCTCAAGGCCTGCGAGGCCGACACCTGCCATTGGGCGTACTACGACCGCAGCCCGGCCGGCCGTGGCCGCTGGTGCTCGATGCAGGTGTGCGGGTCACGCCAGAAAATGCGCCGCTACCGGGCCAAGGACCGGTAAGGCACAGCCGGTTCACCGGTCACGCGTGTGCCGCGTGGTGCAGAATGCAACAAGACACCGGTTCGGCCGACTGAGCCTCGGCCGAACCGGTGTCGTTTTTGACGCCCTGAGTGGACGCGCCCCAAAGGGGCGCGGGGCTGTATCGATGTGCGGCTCCGCCGCGTGGGCGCGACCAGCCCCATACGGCCTGCAGGTTCAGGCGGTCGGCCGCCCCATCGCGCGATACGTCCACCCGGCCCGCCGCCAGACCTCGGGATCCAGCGCGTTACGCCCGTCGAGGATCACCCTCTTCGCGGCCATCCCACCCAGCGCCGCCGCATCCAGCTCCCTGAACTCCCGCCACTCGGTGAGGTGCAGCACCACGTCGGCCCCCCGCACACACTCCTCGGCGCTGACGGCGTAGCCGAGTGTCGGGAACAGCCGCCGCGCGTTGTCCATCCCCTTCGGGTCGTACACGGTCACCTGGCCGCCCTGCAGCTGGATCTGCCCGGCGACGTTCAGCGCCGGCGAGTCACGCACGTCGTCGGAGTCCGGCTTGAACGTCGCGCCGAGGACCGCGACCCGGGTCCCGAGGAAGGACCCGCCGCCCAGCGCCTCCCGGGCCATCTCGACCATCTGGCCCCGGCGCCGCATGTTGATGGAGTCGATCTCGCGCAGGAAGGTCAGCGCCTGGTCGGCGCCCAGCTCACCGGCCCGCGCCATGAACGCCCGGATGTCCTTCGGCAGGCAGCCGCCGCCGAACCCGATCCCGGCGCGCAGGAACTTCTTCCCGATCCGGTCGTCGTACCCGATCGCCTCGGCGAGCTTGGCGACGTCGCCGCCCGCGGCCTCGCAGACCTCGGCCATGGCGTTGATGAAGGAGATCTTGGTCGCGAGGAAGGAGTTCGCGGACGTCTTCACCAGCTCGGCGGTCGGGAAGTCGGTCACCACGAACGGCGTACCCTCGCCGACCGGCGTCGCGTACACCTCGCGCAGCAGCTTCTCGGCCCGCTCGCTGCGCACGCCGACCACGATCCGGTCGGGGTGCAGGGTGTCCTGGACGGCGAAGCCCTCGCGCAGGAACTCCGGGTTCCAGGCCAGCTCGGCGCCGTCCCCGGCCGGCGCGTGCTCGGCGAGGTAGGCGGCCAGCCGCTCCGCCGAGCCGACCGGCACCGTCGACTTGCCGACGACGAGGGCGGGCCCGGTCAGATGCGGGGCCAGCGACGCGATCGCGGAGTCGACGTACGACATGTCGCAGGCGTACTCGCCGTGCTTCTGCGGGGTGTTCACGCAGACGAAGTGGACGTCGCCGAAGGCGCCGACCTCGGCCCAGTCGGTGGTGAAGCGCAGCCGACCGCTGGAGCCCTCGAAGCCGGCCACGTGCCGGCGCAGCAGCTCGTCGAGGCCCGGCTCGTACATCGGGGTCTCGCCGCGCTCCAGCATCGCGATCTTCTCGGGTACGACGTCCAGCCCGAGCACCTCGAAGCCCAGCTCGGCCATGGCCGCGGCATGGGTGGCGCCGAGATAGCCGGTGCCGATCACGGTGATCTTGAGGCTCATGAATGCTCCAGCTCGGGGACGTCGGTGCAGGCTGCGGCCCGAGCATAACCGGGCCGTCTTCCGGGCAACTTTCCCGCTGTCGCCAAGCTCACGTGACCTATCCGTGGGCCGCGTTCTAAACTTTGAGTTACTTAACAGTAATTAGCGTCAGCACCACTGCGTCTGGAGTGAGAGACCTTGGCCGGATCGGCTGACTTCGACCTGTACCGCCCGTCCGAGGAGCACGACATGCTCCGTGACGTCGTCCGCGCGCTGGTCGAGGCGAAGATCGCCCCGTACGCCGCCGCGGTCGACGAGGAGGCCCGCTTCCCGCAGGAGGCGCTCGACGCCCTGGTCGCCAACGACCTGCACGCGGTGCACGTACCCGAGGAGTACGGCGGTGCCGGCGCCGACGCGCTCGCCACGGTCATCGTGATCGAGGAGGTGGCCCGCGCCTGTGTGTCGTCCTCCCTCATCCCGGCCGTGAACAAGCTGGGTTCGCTTCCGGTGATCCTCTCCGGCGGCGAGGACCTGAAGAAGAAGTACCTGACCCCGCTCGCCAAGGGCGACGCGATGTTCTCGTACGCCCTCTCCGAGCCGGACGCGGGCTCCGACGCGGGCGGCATGAAGACGAAGGCGGTCCGCGACGGGGACCACTACATTCTCAACGGCGTGAAGCGCTGGATCACCAACGCGGGCGTCTCCGACTACTACACGGTGATGGCCGTGACGGACCCGGACAAGCGCACCAAGGGGATCTCGGCCTTCGTCGTGGAGAAGGCCGACGAGGGCGTCTCCTTCGGCGCCCCGGAGAAGAAGCTCGGCATCAAGGGCTCGCCGACCCGCGAGGTCTACCTCGACAACGTCCGCATCCCCGCCGACCGCATGATCGGCGCCGAGGGCACCGGCTTCGCCACCGCCATGAAGACCCTCGACCACACCCGGATCACCATCGCCGCCCAGGCCCTCGGGGTCGCCCAGGGCGCCCTCGACTACGCCAAGGGCTATGTCCAGGAGCGCAAGCAGTTCGGCAAGCCGATCGCCGACTTCCAGGGCATCCAGTTCATGCTCGCCGACATGGCCATGAAGATCGCCGCCGCCCGCGCCCTCACCTACCAGGCCGCGGCCGCCTCCGAGCGCGGCGACGCCGACCTCACCTTCCAGGGCGCGGCGGCCAAGTGCTTCGCCTCCGACGTCGCCATGGAGGTCACCACGGACGCCGTCCAGCTCCTCGGCGGCTACGGCTACACCCGCGACTACCCGGTCGAGCGCATGATGCGCGACGCGAAGATCACCCAGATCTACGAGGGCACCAACCAGGTCCAGCGGATCGTCATGGCCCGCAACCTGCCGTAACCGCACCGGCATCCGACGAGAAGGCGCCCTTCGGGGCGCCTTCTTCGGCTTCGGCGCCGAACGCCGCTGCCGCATGCCGTTGCCGAATGCCGCTGCCGAATGGCACTACCGGACGGTCGGGCTTAGGACGAGAACCAGACGGGGAACACCCCGGACCCCGCACCCCACCCTGGAGGAGCCATGACCCAGACCGGACCCATGACGGCCATGTCCAAGCAGATGCAGGACTGCGTCAACATGTGCATGGCCACCCACACGATGTGCGAGGAGACCATGAGCTCCTGCATGTCGATGGAGGGCGGCCAGGCCCACATGCGCATCATGCGCGCGCTGATGGACTGCTCCGAGGCGACCCGGATGTGCGCCGACATGATGATGCGGCGCTCGCCGCTCTCGCCCGAGATGTGCGCGATGTGCGCCAAGGCCTGTGACATGTGCGCCGAGGCGTGTATGACCATGCCGGACGACCCGCAGATGAAGCGCTGCGCGGACGCGTGTGGCCGCTGCGCCGAGATGTGCCGCTCGATGGCGGCCATGCCCATGTGACACGCCGATGGGGAAGGGCGCCCGGCCCTTCCCCATCTCGCGTTGCCCGCCGTCGGGACGGCCCGGCCGTCGGGTCAGTTGCCGGAGACCGTGACCTTCTCGTCGTTCTTCAGCTCGTCGACCAGGGTCTTGACCTTCGTCTTGTCCCAGACGAGGTTGCCGCCCGTGGAGCCGGAGATCGGCATGTTCATCGAGACGCCGTCGCCGCCGTTGACGTCCTTCATCGCGAAGAACATCGACGCCAGGTCCCACAGGCTCATGTCCTTGTCGACGGTGAGGGAGTCGAGGCCCGCGCCGAGGGTGGGGTAGAGCTTGAAGGGGTTCAGGACCGTCGACGGGGTGGCCACCTGGTGGGCCAGGGCGGCCAGGAACTTCTGCTGGTTCTTGGTGCGCTGCAGGTCGGACGTGGCGAAGGCGTGCCGGGTACGGACGAAGGCCAGGGCCTCCTCGCCGTTCAGGGTCTGCTTGCCCGCCTTGAAGTTCGCGCCCGAGTAGCTGTCCTTGAAGCCCTTGTCGATGGTGATCGTGACACCGCCGACCGCGTCCACGATGTCCGCGAAGCCGGCGAAGCCGATCTCCACGTAGTGGTCGATGTGCAGACCGGTGTTGTACTCGACGGTGCGGACGAGGAGGGTCGGGCCGTCCTCGGCGTAGGCCGCGTTCAGCTTCGTGTGGCGGCCGGTGCCCTTGTAGACCTTGCCGGACGTCGACCCCTGGTACGACGGGATCTCCACGTCCGAGTCACGGGGCAGGGAGATCAGCGTGTCGCCGTTGTCGCCGACGTGCAGGATCATCATCGAGTCGGTGCGCTGGCCCTCGGCCGACCCCGTGTGCAGCTTCTTCTTCTCCTCGGCCGACATGCCCTTGCGGCTGTCGGAACCGACGATCAGGTAGTTCGTGCCCTTGCCCGCCGCGGGCCGGTCGATCACCTTGGACAGGTCGACGTCCCGGTGCAGCTTGGAGTCGGCCCAGAAGTAGGTCGAGACGGATGTGACGATCAGCACGCTCAGGACGACGATCGCGGTCCACTTGATCCGCCTGCGCCAGTTCGGAGCCGGCCGCGGCCCGCGCTCGGGCGTACCGGAGGGACCACCGCCCCCGGGGCCGCCGCCGTAGACCTGGCCGGTGTTGTAGCCGCTGTCGTAGCCGTCGTACCCGCCACCGCCACCGCCACCGTCTCCGTACCCGCCGCCGTACGACGGCTGCTGCGGGACCCCGCCGTACCCGCCGCCCTGCTGCGGGGCGCCGTACGGCGGTGCCGACGGCTCTCCGCGTCGTACCTGGCGCATCACGCGGGCGCCCTCAGGCTGCGCGCTTGCGCTACCGCGTCCGTACTGGTTGCCGCGGTTGTCGTTCGACCGCCCCTCGGGCCATTCGTTCATGGGCCCCAGTGTGCAGGCAGCGGCCATGCCTCTTACAAGGGTCGTCGGAAAATCAGGGCACCGCTGTTGCGAACCCGACACAAATTCCGCGATTGTCCCTCGGCATAAGGTGGGGGCCATGACAGACCAGGCCCCCGAGGCGGAATCCGATATACCCGGCAAGCCGACGTCCGCGTCCCGGACCACGCTGAGCCACATCATGACCCACAGCGACACCAACCTCCTCGGGACGGTGCACGGCGGTGTGATCATGAAGCTCGTGGACGACGCGGCGGGCGCGGTCGCCGGCCGCCACTCGGCGGTCCCGCCGTCACCGCGTCCATGGACGAGATGGCGTTCCTGGAGCCGGTCCGCGTCGGCGACCTGGTCCACGTCAAGGCCCAGGTCAACTGGACCGGCCGGACGTCGATGGAGGTGGGGGTGCGGGTCCTCGCCGAGCGCTGGAACGAGTCGACGCCCGCCACCCAGGTCGGCTCGGCCTACCTCGTCTTCGCGGCGGTGGACGCCGACGGCAAGCCGCGCCGGGTGCCGCCGGTCCTGCCGGAGACCGACCGGGACCGCCGGCGCTACCAGGAGGCCCAGATCAGACGCACGCACCGGCTCGCGAGGCGGCGGGACATCAGGGAGCTGCGCGAGCGCAGGGTGGCCGAAGGGTACGTGGACTAGCGCGGGTCGTGTCTCGGCCGCGGGTGCGTGGGGGCTGGTCGCGCAGTTCCCCGCGCCCCCAAAAGAAGGGGCGCTGCAGGGCGCCCCTTTAGGGGCGCGGGGAACTGTGCGAGCAACCCCACCGGCCCGCAGCCGACCGACGACCGACGACCCTCAGCAGACCTTCTCGTCCCCCCGGATGACGGAAGCCTCCACCTTCGGCGGCACCGGCGCAGCCGCCCGTACCGTCCGCACCGCCCCCTTGAAGTCCGCCCCCACCGTCACCCGCAGCACCGGCCCCTGCCCCGGCACGGCCCGCAGCACGCTGCCCGGCAGGGCCGCCGCCAGCGAGCGGGCCGAGCGGTCCCACCGCGGGTCGAAGGAGATCACCGTCCGCCCCAGGTCACGATGGGCGGCGGTCACCGGCCGGTGGTTCGTCGCGAAGCCCGTCGCCGCCAGCGCCGCGTCCATCCGCCGCGCCAGCCCCGCCGTACCCGTGCCGTTCTCCACCTGGACCCGGATCGTCGCGGGCGCCACCTCCACCGTCACCGGCGCCGGCCCCTGTGCCCCCTGCGGCCTCGGCGCGAGAGAGGGCGAGGGCGATGGCGAGGGCGAGGGCGCCGGCGTGGCCGCGTGCGCGGGCGCCGGCGTCGCTGCCGCGAGCGGCTTGTCCTCGCGCAGCGACTGGAACAGACGGTCCGCTCCGGCCCGGTCCCACTTCAGCGTCGAGCCGATGCCCTTCACCACGTACCCGAGCTCCCCGATGGGGACGGTCGTGAACTCGGACGAGGACGGCGAGAAGTTGCGCATCGCCCGGCCGAGGTCGAGCAGTTCGTCCGTGCCGAAGCCGGTGTCGGCCCGCACCGACCCCAGCACCGCCCGCGTCACGTCCCGGAACCTGATCGGGTTGAGCAGCACCCCGTTCGACGTCGCCCGCTCGATCAGCGCCGCCAGGAACTGCTGCTGCCGCTTCATCCGGCTCAGGTCGCTCGCCGCGTCGACATGCCGGGAGCGGACGTACTGCAGGGCCTGGCCGCCGTTCAGGGTGTGCGTGCCGGGGGAGAGGTGCAGGCCGGTGTAGGAGTCCTTCAGGGGCTGGGCGGTGCAGATCGGGACCCCGCCGAGCACGTCCACGGTCCGCATGAACGTGATGAAGTCGACCTCCAGGTAGTGGTCGATCTTCAGGTGGGTCATGTCCTCGACGGTGCGGACGGTCTGCTGCGGGCCGCCCTCCGCGTAGGCCGCGTTCAGCTTGATGGGGTGTGCGGGGTGGGTCCGGCCCGTCGCCTCGTCGACGTGCGACGGCACCTCGGCGTACGAGTCGCGCGGCAGGCTGACCACGGTCGCCCGCTCCCGGTCCGCCGAGATGTGCACGATCATGATCGTGTCGGTGCAGTGGCAGGGCGCCCCGCCCAGCCGGTACTTCCGCCGCTCGTGCTCGGTGATCTGGTCACGGCCGTCGGTGCCGACCAGCAGCACGTTCATACCGTGGCCCGGGGCGGGACGGTTCTTCATGTCCTTGAAGGGGTCGACCCGGGCGATGTCCGCGTCCAGGCCGGCCATCACGGAGTGCCCGATCCCGGCCGACGCCAGCACCACCACCGAGAGCGTGGTCACGGCCCGCATGGCCCAGCGCGGCCGCCGGGGCCTCCTGGGTCGTACCGGCGGCCGCGGGGCCTGACGGGTGGGCTGCGGTCGGCGCTGCGGCCGGACGGGCCGGGCGGGGGACCGGGGCGGGCTGGCGGACAAAGGACACCTCCGGACGAGGCCGTACGTGGGATCCGTGAGCACCGTAGGCCGATACGACCTTCAGCCCGCCCCACCGCCCGTGCGGCGCGCACCGGTGTCCCCCGTTCGCGGTAACGTGAGCCCCCTATGAACGCCAAGCCCGACGTGCGGCACCCCGCAGTTTCTGTGATCATGCCCGTCCTCGACGAGGAGCGGCACCTGCGCGGGGCCGTCCAAGCGATCCTCGCGCAGGAGTACGCCGGCGAGCTGGAGGTCGTCATCGCCCTCGGTCCGTCCAAGGACCGCACGGACGAGATCGCCGCCCAGCTCGTGGCCGAGACCGCGTCATCCGAGAACAAGCGCGTGCACACCGTGCCGAACCCGACCGGGCGCACCCCGGCCGCGCTGAACGCCGCGATCAAGGCCTCCCGGCACCCGATCGTGGTCCGTGTCGACGGCCACGGCATGCTCTCCCCGAACTACATCGCCACCGCGGTACGGCTCCTGGCGGAGACCGGCGCGATGAACGTCGGCGGCATCATGCACGCCGAGGGCGAGAACGCCTGGGAGGACGCGGTCGCGGCGGCCATGACCTCGAAGATCGGCGTCGGGAACGCGGCCTTCCACACGGGCGGCGAGGCCGGGCCCGCCGACACGGTCTACCTCGGTGTCTTCCGGCGCGAGGCGCTGGAGCAACAGGGCGGCTACAACGAGGAGTTCGTCCGCGCCCAGGACTGGGAGCTGAACTTCCGGATCCGCGAGGCCGGCGGGCTGATCTGGTTCTCGCCGGAGCTGAGGGTGTCGTACCGGCCGCGGCCCAGCGTGAAGGCGCTCGCCAAGCAGTACAAGGACTACGGCCGCTGGCGGCACGTCGTCGCCCGCTACCACGAGGGCTCCATCAACCTGCGCTACCTCGCCCCGCCGACGGCGGTGTGCGCGATAGCCGCGGGGATCGTCGTGGGCGCGCTGGTCACCCCGTTCGGGTTCGTCGTCCCCGGCGGCTACCTCGCGGCGATCGTCGCCGGGTCCCTCCCGGCCGGCAAGGGGCTGTCGCTGAAGGCACGGCTGCAGATCCCGGTCGCCCTCGCCACCATGCACATGTCGTGGGGGTACGGCTTCCTGACCAGCCCCAAGGCCCTGGCGAAGCGGGTCATCGCGTCCCGCCGCCCGGCGGTGCTCAGCTCCACCGGCAGCTGAGCACCCCCGCGAGACCGGCCCGGGCTACCAGGTGTAGTCCGGGTCGACGTGCATGCACGCCTTGGTGTCCGAGGCGTTGAGGGCGTTCGCCGACGCCGGGGTGGTGTCATCGTCGTCGGCGGTGTACTTGGTGCCCGAGCGCCAGTCGGCGCCCACGACCACGGTGACCCCGTCCACGGCCGTGGACTTCTTCACCTGGCTGGTGGGGATGCCCAGGACCTTGGCGACCCGCTGGGCGTCGCCCGCCAGGTCCGCGCTCGGATAGCGCACCAGCGTCTGGTCCTCGCTCAGCAGCGCCGAGGAGTCGGCGGCCGCCTTCGTGAAGCCCTTGCCGACCAGCAGCTGGGTGACGGCGGCGGCCCGGCCGGTGACGGCGGTCTCCGTGCTGCTCTTCGTGCCGTTCTGCACCTGCACGGCGATCTTGCCGTCGGCCGCCGCCTTGTCGGTGACCTTCGTCGTGGTCGTCGTCGTCTTCTTCTTGTCCTTGCCGTCCAGCGCGACGTCCTCGCGGACCAGCCGCCACAGCTTGGCCGCGTCGGTGGGCTTGGGCAGGACCCGGTTGCCGTCGGAGGAGTACACGAACGGCATCGTCGTCATGGTGATGCGGTTCGTGGGGACCTTCTTCAGCTCCTTGCTCAGGTCGTAGAGCTTGGTGACCGTGCCGAGGCCGGTGTCGACGGTGAGCGCCTTGGTGGCCGTCTCGGCGAGCCCCAGGAGCTTGTCGGGGTTGCTGAGGGTGGCGTTGGAACGCAGCTGGCGGACCATCGAGTTCATGTACATGTGCTGGGCCTTGGTCCGGGCTATGTCACTGCCGTCCTCGAAGCCGTAGCGGGTGCGCAGCCACTGCAGGGCCTGCTTGCCCTTGACGGAGGTGGTGCCCTTCTTCAGCTTCAGGCCGGAGCCGTGGCCGGTGGAGGTGTGCGAGTAGATGTTGGCGTCCACGCACACCGGCACCCCGCCGATCGCGTCCGCCATGGACACCACGCCGGAGAAGTCGACCATCATGAAGTGGTCGATGTGGATGCCGGTGAGCTTCTCCCAGGTGGCCACCGTGCAGCCGGGCCCGCCGCGCTCCAGGGAGGCGTTGGTCATCGTGTCGGTGCTGGCCGCGTAGACCTTGCCGGTCTTCGAGTCGGTGCACTTGGGGATGGACACCAGGGTGTCGCGGGGCATGGACACCACCGACATGTTGGTGCGGTCGGCGGACACGTGCAGCAGCATCTGGACGTCGGCCCGGGCGGCGGTGCCGATGTCCTTGGCGCCGCCCAGCTTCTGGTTCTCGGCGGTGTCCCGGGCGTCGGAGCCGATCAGCAGGATGTTCAGCGGGGTCTGACCGGCCGCGTTCGCCTTGGACGCGGTCGCGCGGTCCTTGGCGTCGGCGTTGTTCAGGTTCTCTTTCTTGATGTTGCCGTTGAGGTGCTCGTAGTACAGGTATCCGGCGGTGGCGGTGCCGGCCATGGCCAGCACCAGGATCGAGGCCGACCAGCGGACGATCCGGCGCCTGCGGCGCTTTCGGTCACCGTCCGTACCGCGTCTGCCCTGCAGGCCGCCGCCACCGTCCTGGGGCGTGAGAGACATGGTGTCCTCGACCGCGGACACCACGTCGGACACCTCCCCCCGCACACTGCTGTGCACCACCTTGCCCGCCCTCCCGCTCACACCTGCCGCCACACCCGGAACTCCCGGGAACCTGAAGCACGGCGGCAGTGTCGTGCAGCCGTTTAGGAGTTGCCTGTGCTTACCTGTGCGGACCTGTGTGTGAAGAGACCGTGCCGCCTGTAATGACCCTGTACGAGAACCTTGTACGGCCCCTGTGCAGGACCGGCGGCACGGCCCGCTACCAGCGGTAGGGCGCGTACACGTCCATGCACTGCTTGGTGTCCGAACCGTTGATGGCGTCGGCGTTGTCCGGCAGGTCACCGGCCTTCGGCGCGGACTGCTTCGGGTACGCCGTCCCGTCCCGCCAGTCGGCGCCGACGACGAGCGTGACACCCGACACATTTGTCGTCTGCTGCACCTGACCGGTGGGGATCCCCAGTGCCTTGGCGACCGCCTGGGCGTCGCCCTGCAGGTCCGCGCTCGGGTACTGGACCACCGTCTTCTCCACCGACTGCGCGGCCGCCGAGGTGTCCGCCGCCGCCTTCGGGTAGCCCTTGCCGGCCAGCACCCGGGCCAGCGCCCGGGCCCGGCCGCCGACCGCGGCCTCGGTGGCCGTACCGGTGGCGTTCTGCACCAGCACGCCGAGGCTGCCCGCGGAGACGGACGGTTCCTTGGTGGGCGTGGCGCTCGCCGTGGCCTTCTTCTTGCTCTCCTCGGTGCCGCCGTTCTTGTCGAACGCCACGTCGTCGCGGAGCATCTGCCACATCTTGGCGGCGTTGGCGCCGTCCGGCACGAGGTGGTCCTGGTTCTGCGGGTCCTGGACGTTCGGCATGGTGAGCGAGGTGATGCGGTCCGTCGGCACCGACTTGAGCTGCATGCCCAGGTCGTAGAGCTTCTTCGGACTGCCGATCTCCTCCGAGACCGTCAGCGACTTGGTGGCCGCCTCGGCCAGGTCCATCAGCCTGCCGGTGTCGGTGAAGACGTTCTGCCCCTTCAGCGTCCGGATCATCGAGTTGAGGTACATGTGCTGGGCCTTGGCCCGCAGCGGGTCACTGCCCCAGGCGTGCCGGGTGCGCAGCCACTGCAGGGCCTGCTCGCCCTGCACCTTGTGCGTGCCGGCCGTCATCTTCAGCCCGGAGCCGCCGGGCACCGCGGCCGTCGGCCGGTCCCACACGTTCTGGTTCACACAGACGTCGACGCCGCCGATGGCGTCGGCCATGTTCACCACGCCCGCGAAGTCGATCGTGATCCAGTGGTCGATGTAGACCCCGGTGAGGTTCTCCCAGGTGGCCAGCGTGCAGCCGGCGCCGCCGCGGGCCAGCGACTCGTTGATGATGGTGTTGGTCGCCGCGTACACCTTGCCGGTGTCCGGGTCCGTGCACTTGGGGATGTCGACGCGGGTGTCCCGGGGGATGCTCACCATCGCCGCGCTCTTGCGGTCCGCCGACAGGTGGATCAGCATCTGCACGTCGCCGAGCGGCGGGCTGCCCCGGTCGTACTTGGCGCCGCCGAGTTTCACGTTCTCGTCGGAGTTACGGCTGTCGGAGCCGATCAGCAGGATGTTCAACGGCGTCTGACCGGCCGCGTTCGCCGCGGACTTGTGCGCCTTGGCGTCGCCGATGTCGCGCTGGCCCTTGTGGATGTTGCGGTTCAGGTGCTGGTAGTAGAGGTAACCGGCACCGGCCGTGCCGAGGACCACCACCGACAGCACGGTCGCCGACCAGCGCAGCACCCGCCGTCCGCGCCCGCCGTTCCTGCCCCGGCCGCCGTCCGGGCCGCCGTTCGGGCCGCCGGGCGAGTCACCGCCCGAGCCGGCCTTGGCGCCGCCCTTCGCGCCGTCCCCCGCACCGTCCTTGCGAGGTCCGCCGCCGGGTCTGCCCGGCGCCCGGGGTGCCTTCGGTGCGAGGGACATCGTGTCCTCGACCGCAGGCACCTCCTCCCCCCGCACATCGCTCTGCGTCAACTCCCTGCCCTCCCCACCCTGCGCCCTGCGCACACGGGCCCGCCGCCACGCCCCCCATCGGACGCCACACGGACCACACGGGTCCGCCCCGCGCCCGGTTAGACGCGTGACGGACCCATAGGGTTACCTGCTTATTCGCTGTTACTTGGCGGTCGCCGGGCGTAACTCTTCGTCGCGCCGGTCTACTTGGCCTACTTGGCGCAGGTCACCTTGTCCGCCGTCGTCTTGCTGTCCACGTCCGGCGCCTTTGTCGGTGTGGTGAGGGAGACTCCCGCCCCCTGGAAGTCCTTGCCCAGCGTCAGGGTGATCGCGGGCAGGCCCTGGGAGTTGATCACGCTCTTCCCGGGCTTCATCGCGGAGCCCGACAGCCCCATGAGGCTGGCCAGTTCACGCGCCTGGTCGGCCTGGTCGGGCGCGTACTCCAGGGTGGTCTTGCTCACTGCGGCGTCCGCGTTGCCGGCGTTCTCCGACTTGAGGACGCCCTCCTGGTTCTGCAGCCAGCTGAGGGTCTCCTGGGCGCTGCCGGCCGGGGCCCCGCCGTTGAGGATCCGCACCCGCACCGCGGAGGCCGCCGACTTGGAGCCCTCCAGGCGGGCGGCGGCCGCGTCCTTGCTGGCCTGCGCCTGCTTCTTCTTGACGGCCGTGAAGGAGACGTCGTCCTTGATCGCCTGGAAGACGGCGGGGGCCTTCGTCTCGTTGAGCACGACGGTCGCCTTCACCTTCTCCGCCGGGTTGTCCAGCACCGGGATGGTGGTGAAGGTCAGGTTCTTCGGGTTGAGCTTGCCGAGCTCCAGACCGAGGTCCTTCAGCTTGTAGATGCTGTCCAGCTTGGAGTCGACGGTGAGCGCCTTGGTGCCGACCTCGGCCAGCTTCAGCAGCTTGGTCGGGCTGGTGAGCGTCGAGTTGGAGCTGAGCTTGCGCATCAGGGCGCTGAGGAACTGCTGTTGGAGCTGGATCCGGCTCAGGTCACCGCCGAAGCCGACCGAGTGCCGGGTGCGCACGAACGCCAGCGCGGTCTCGCCGGAGATGTTGTGGGTGCCCTTGGACAGCTTCAGGTGCGAGTCCGAGTCGTCGATGTCCTTGGCCAGGCACACCTCGACCCCGCCGACCGCGTCGGTCAGCGTCTTGACCGCGTTGAAGTCGGCCACCATGAAGTTGTCGGCCTGGATCCCGGTCAGCTCGGTCACCGTGCGCACGGTGCAGCTGGCGGTACGGCCGTCCTGGCCGAGGCTGGTGTTGAACCGGACGTTCTCGGTGCCCGCGATGACCTTCTCGCTCCCGTCCGACTGCTGTGTCTGGCAGTCGGGCACGTCGACGATGAGGTCACGCGGAATGCTCAGCGCGGTGGCGTTCGAGCGGTCCTTGGAGATGTGCAGCAGGATCGTGGTGTCGGCGTGCCCGACGCTGCCGGCGTCGCCGTAGCCCTCGTTGCCCGAGCCCGTCCGCTTGTCGGTGCCGATGATCAGCAGGTTGATCGCCTTGTCCTTGCTGAAACCACCGGTGCTCGCGCCGTCGTCGGAGACCGACGTGATGTTGTCGTTGAGGTGCTTGATGTACAGGTAGCCGGCGGCCGAGGCGGCGACCAGCACGAAGGCCATCGTCCCGCCGGTCCACAGCAGGACCTTCTTCGCCTTCGACTTCTTCTTCACAGGCTGCCGCCGCGAGCGCCGCCCCGCCGGCGGCTCGGGCTCACCGCGCCGTCTGCGCTGCTCCGGCACCTCCGAGCTCGCGGTCTCCCGCGGCTCCCGCGCACCGCCCGCGGCGGCGCCCGGCGAGGCGGGCCTGCGCGGCCCGGGTACCGACGACTGCGGTGCGGAAGGCGTCAGTCGCAGTTCGTATTCGCCGGTGTTCGGATTGAGTACCCACTGGTCTGCGGGATCGATGTTGTCCGCCCGCCCACGGCCTTGCGCGTCCACGGTTGTCCGAATCCTCCGTCGGGGCCACGCGGCGCCTTCCCCCCATCAAGGCGCTCGGTCACGTTTCGCGGTGCACGACCCCAGGACGGACCTCGCGGCCGGGTGCACCGGAGCGCTCACACTATCCGCCCAGTTCAGCGTCGAGTGACGCCAGTGACAAATTCATCCTCCCTACAAGCGGGCAATCCGTCTCATTTAACTGACAATGAGCGGCGCGGAAGTTCGCCGCCTTGGCGTGTGCTTTACGTGCACCTGTCCTCGGCGGCGGTGTTACCGCGAAACGTGGTCGCCGCGGAGTTCTCGTCAGAGGGATCCTTCTCGCCCGTGACGTAGTCCGCGACCTTCACGGGCGAGTCGGCCCGCAACAGCGCGAACAGCGCGTCCGCCTTGGCCGCCTTGAGCTGATCGCGGTTGGAGTCATACACATACGGCTCCCGCGGGACGGTGAGGAACTGCACATGGTCCGTGGGGATGCCCCGCAGCCCGCGTACGAGCTGGTACAGGCCGCGCAGACTGGCCAGTTCGGGATCGGTGGTGAGGGCGGAGGTCGCCGAGTCCAGCAGCGGATAGAGCTTCGCCGGGTTCAGCAGCACGTCACTGCTCTGCACCTTGTTGACGAGCGCCCCCAGGAACTGCTGCTGCCGGTCCATCCGCCCGGTGTCACTGCCGTCCCCGAGCGACTTGCGCGCCCGTACGTACCCCAGCGCCTGCTCCCCGTCGAGCGTGACCCGCCCGGCGGGCAGCCGCAGCTTCGCCGCCTTGTCGTCGATGGGCTTCTTCAGACACACCGTCACCCCGTCGATCGCGTCGACCATGTCCTTGAACCCGCTGAAGTCGACGACGGCGTAATGGTCGACACGGATGTCCGTGAGTTTCTCCACCGTTCGCACGGTGCAGGCCGAACCCCCCACCTCGAACGACGAGTTGAACAGCGTGAACGAGGGCTCGCTGCGCCGCCCGTCGCCGCGCAGGCAGCCGGGCACGTGCACCATCAGGTCCCGGGGCAGCGAGACGGCGGTGGCGCTGCGCCGGTCGCGGGCGAGATGCAGCAGGATCGTGGTGTCGGACCGCTGGGTGCCCGAATCCTTGCCGTAGCGACGGTTCCCGTCCCCCGCGCGGCTGTCCGACCCGATCAGCAGGATGTTCTGCGCGCCCCGCACCAGCTCCGTGGGCCTCTCCCGCTCGTACCGGGCGAGCTCGGCCGCGGCCGCGTCGTCGGCGGTGATGTTGTGACTGAGCTTGGCGTAGAGGGCCCAGCCGCCACCGACGGCCCCGAAGAGCAGCACCCCGGCCCCGAGGGCCACCCCCCGTATCCAACGCCGCCGACACCGCCGGGCAAGCCCGTGCCCGGTGGCGGATGCCCCTACGACGTCGGTCACCCCTCAACAGTGCCTCGGGGCGGGGGCGGGGGCGGCGGCAACTACTCCAGACGGGTGAGTGGTCCCACCTTCTTGGGGGCGCGGGGCTGTGTTGATCTGCGGCTCCGCCGCGTGGGCGCGATCGGCTCCTGCTTGTCGGTGGCGGGCGCCTGGTCCCACCTTCTTGGGGGCGCGGGGCTGTGTTGATCTGCGGCTCCGCCGCGTGGGCGCGATCGGCTCCTGCTTGTCGGTGGCGGGCGCCTGGTCC